>NC_008817.1:1500000-1704176 GCF_000015665.1 Prochlorococcus marinus str. MIT 9515
TCTGCTGGTCCAATGGGTAAAAAAGCACTTAAAGCATCTTGTCTATTAATCAAATCCATCCAGTAATGATTTCCCGGTAAAGAATTTGCAGCGACACTAGCTGCACTTGTAGGATCAGAAAGCAGTGCGTTAAAACCATACATCATCTTTCCTTGAGCTGCCTGCACGAACTGAGCAAATACTGGTTCGATTAAAATTTGTTTTTCAGGATTTCCAAAAGCTACAACAACATCGTTATGTACATATATTCCTAATGTATGAAAACCCAAGATCATAGTCACCCAGCTTAAATGACTAATAAGAGCTTCCTTAGTTCCTAGTACACGAGCTAATACATTATCTTTATTTAATTCAGGATCATAATCTCTGACAAAGAATATTGCACCATGAGCAAAAGCACCAACCATTAAAAACATCGCTATATATTGGTGATGAGTATATAAAGCTGACTGTGTAGTGTAATCTCTTGCTATAAAAGCATATGAAGGAAGAGCTCCCATATGTTGAGCCACCAATGATGTGGCTACTCCAAGAGCTGCTAGAGCTAAACCAAGTTGGAAGTGAAGCGAATTAGTAACAGTTTCATAAAGACCATCGTGATTAATCCCAAAACTTCCTTTGTGAGGATCAAGAGGATGTCTTGTATTATGCGCTTCTGTAATTTCTTTTAAACTATGTCCGATTCCAAAAGTATTTCTATACATATGTCCGGCGATTATAAATACAGTACCTATTGCAATGTGATGATGAGCTATGTCAGTTAACCATAATGCTTCACTTTGAGGATGAAGTCCTCCTAGGAAAGTAAATATTGCTGTACCCGCTCCCTCTGCCGTACCAAATACTTGTTCTAATGAATCCGGATTCTGGGCATATGCACCCCAATTAAGTGTAAAGAAAGGAGTTAAGCCGGCTGGATGAGGTAGTACTGTTAACCAATTATCCCAACCTACATGAATACCTCTAGATTCAGGAATAGCAACGTGAACTAAGTGTCCTGTCCAAGCAATACTACTAAAACCAAATAAAACAGCAAGATGATGATTTAATCTAGATTCGTTATTTTTAAACCAGGCAAGTGAAGGTCTAAATTTTGGTTGTAAATGTAACCATCCAGCAAACAATGTCCAACAAGCCAAAATACTCATAAATATTGAGGCTTGAAACAATTGCTCATTTGTTCTCATGCCTATGGTGTACCACCAATGATATAAACCTGAATAAGCAATATTTACTGGGCCATCGGCTCCTGCCTGAGTCATTGCTTCTGTAATACCAGAACCGAAGTGAGGGTCCCAAATAGCATGAGCGATAGGACGAACATGGGTTGGATCAAGTACAAATTGCTCAAAATTACCTTGCCAAGCAATATGAAATAGATTACCAGCTACCCAAAGAGCAATAATTGCTAAATGACCAAAATGCGTAGAAAACAACTTTTGGTAAAGCTTTTCTTCTGTCATCCCATCATGACTCTCAAAGTCATGAGCAGTAGCTATGCCGTACCATATTCGGCGGGTGGTTGGGTCCTGAGCTAGACCCTGGTTAAATGCTGGAAATTTTGTTGCCATTGAATTAAAAAGGTGAAGTTCAGGTTATTTAGCCAATCCCGAAAAGGCGAGCATGGAAAAATGCCCAAGTAGTAGCTATACCACCCACTAAGAAGTGAGTTACACCAACTGCACGACCTTGAGTAATTGATAGTGCTCTTGGTTGAATTGTTGGAGCGACTTTCAATTTATTGTGTGCCCAAACAATTGATTCAAATAGTTCTTGCCAGTATCCTCTTCCACTAAATAGGAACATTAAGCTAAATGCCCAAATAAAGTGAGCACCTAAGAACATTAAGCCATACATACTTATTGATTGACCGTAACTTGTCAATACCTGTGCTGCTTGTGCCCATAAAAAGTCTCTTAACCATCCATTAATAGTTATTGCACTTTGAGCAAAATTACCTCCTGTAAGACCCCAAACATCACTTTGCATTTTCCAAGAAAAATGGAAAATAACAATTGATAGACAATTATACATCCAGAAAAGTGCCAAGAAGACATGATCCCAGGAAGAAACCTGACATGTACCTCCTCTTCCAGGACCATCACATGGGAATCTAAATCCAAGTGATGCTTTATCAGGAATTAACCTTGAACTTCTTGCATAAAGGACACCTTTAAGGAGAATTAGTACTGTTACATGTATCTGGAATGCATGAATGTGGTGAATCATTAAATCAGCAGTTCCTAGAGGGATACCAGTCATCGCAACTTTTCCTCCAACAGATATTGTCTCACCATTAAATACTTGGCTTACCCCATTACCTTCTAAGAGTGTTGTTCCAACTCCTGATGATTGAATATTTTGTATCCATTGAGCAAAAATTGGTTGTAATTGAATTGCTTTATCACTAAACATATCTTGAGGTCTACCCAAAGCTCTCATAGTGTCGTTGTGAATATAAAGTCCAAAACTATGAAAACCTAACCACATACAAACCCAATTAAGGTGACTTATTAACGCGTCCCTAGCTTTCAATACTCTATCTAAGACATTATCTATGTGTTTTGCTGGATCATAGTCTCTTACCATAGCTATTCCTGCGTGTGCTCCAGCTCCAACAATAAACAGACCTCCTATCCACATATGGTGGGTAAACAATCCCAATACAGTCATATAATCGGTAGCAATGTAAGGATATGGAGGCATTGCATACATATGATGGGAGATGATAATAGATAAAGATCCAAGCAAGGCTAAGTTAACCGATAACTGAGCATGTCTACTTTCCGCCATAAAATCAAAAAGACCTTGATGACCTCTAGGCGCAGGAAAAAGAATGGGATCTCCCTGATGTGCATCTAATATTTCTTTCATACTATGACCAATTCCATAATTAGTCCTGTACATATGACCAGCAATTATGAACAGTACAGCAATTGCAAGATGATGATGTGCAATATCAGTCATCCATAAGCTTCCAGTAACCGGATTAAGTCCTCCCTTGAAAGTTAAGAAATCTGAAAAAGCGAACCAATTCAAACTAAAGAAGTTACCTGTACCACTTGCAAGACCCGGGAAGATTTGACCAACAATTTGTGGATCACACAATTGATGAGGCATTGGAATATCAGCAATTGTTGCTATCTCTTTTCCGTTAATAATCAGTGGGCTGCCAGCATCAATCGCATCTAAAAGAGCTGCTGTAGGGGCACCAATATGAATAGTATGACCTGCCCAAGCTAAAGAACCTAGTCCCAATAGGCCAGCCAAATGATGATTCATCATGGACTCAACATCTTGGAACCATTCCATTTTTGGAGCAGCTTTGTGGTAATGGAATATCCCTGCATGAAGCATTAGTGCAGCCATTACAACCGCTCCAATAGCTAATGCCATCAATTCACTCTCATTTGTAATTCCCCAGGCTCGCCACATGTGGAATACTCCAGAGCTTATTTGTATTCCATTGTAATTAGCACCAAGATCACCATTTAGCATCTCTTGACCTACGATTGCCCACACTTGTTGAGCTCCAGGCTTTACATGGGTAGGATCAGCCAACCACCCTGAATAGTTTGAGAATCTTGCTCCATGGAAAAATGCAGCACTCATCCATATGAAAATTACTGCAAGATGTCCAAAGTGAGCTGAGAATATTTTTCTGGTGGCTTCTTCAGCATCTCCTGTATGTACATCAAAATCGTGGGCGTCTGCATGTAAATTCCAAATCCAAGTTGTGGTTTTCGGACCTTTGGATAATTTACTTGACCAGAAACCTGGTTTATCTAATTTGGCGAAATCAATAGGTCTAGGATCAGCCTTAACGGGTGATTCCAAAATCTTTTTGTCTTTTTCTCCACTTTCTGGTGGGCTAATGGTCATCTAGCACCTCTAAGTAATTGGCCCTAAGTAGATTCATCACACCTAATAAGCCTACTTTTTAATATTAGACTTTCTAGGAACGAACAAATCGAAACTTAAGATTTTCGTTACCAAAAATAATAGGGTAAAGATTCTTTGATCATGCGAGAAAGTAACAAATGTTTCAATGATTGTTACTTTTCGATATTTTCAGCAAATCTCTTAGCATATCAAGGTTCTAAGTATATATACCCAAAATATTTCATAAAAATCTTAAATTTTTTTTTATATTTCATTCCTTATTTGTTAATTACTGCAACAAGATATAATTTCTAGAAGATATCAAAAAGCACTTCTTAAATTGAAAGGTATTGCAATAGGTTTTTCAGATGCTTCAAAAGAGATTTTAAAAAGACTAAAAAAAACTGAATTTATTAATGAGATTTATATCGGAAGCTCATCTCAAATAGATAAAAAAATCAAAGATTCAATTGAGTGCTTGAAACCCAAGCTAATTCTGAAAAAAAAATGGAAAGAATTGGAGTTAATTATCTTTGTCGGGTCAGTAGGAGCCTCAATCAGACTTATCAATTCTTTATTATCTTCAAAAGATAAAGATCCTGGAATAATTGTGATTGATAAAAAAGGATCAAAAATCATTCCATTGATTGGAGCACATCAATCAAATGTACAAAATATTGCATTTCAAATATGTAATTTATTTGGTGGTGAAATTATAGAAACTAATAATTCAATTGAGGAAAATTACTTAAATATTGATTCATTTGGATATCAATGGGGATGGAAAAGGTCTGGAGATACAAAAGACTGGTCAAAACTGGTAATAAAGCAAGCCAATAATAAAGAAATTTTTTGTAGCCAATCCTCAGGCAATGATTTATGGAAAACTTCAGACTCAGGAAAAAATATTACTCAAATTTCAGAGAAAGATAATGAGCCAAATAAAGCATCCTTTAATATAAGTATATTTAGTAATCATAAAAATACTTGGCATCCCGCCATGTTATGGATCGGTTTAGGTTGCGAGAGAAATACTAGCAAACAACTAATTGAAGACTCCATACAAAAATTTTTAGCAACTAATAATTTATCTCCATTATCAATTGCAGGATATGCAACCATCGATATTAAAAAAGATGAGCAAGCATTTTTAAAAATCTCACGAGAAAACAAATTGCCTATAAAATTTTTCAGGGCAGAGCTACTATCTACTATTAACGTACCTAATCCATCAAATATAGTACTTAATGAGATTGGTACACCTTCAGTAGCTGAAGCCGCTTGCATTTTAGCTGCTGGAGAAGGAGCAAAACTATTGGGTGAAAAGAAAATCTTTAAAAATATCGATCTTTCAAAAAGTAAATTTGGTGCGGTAACGATAGCCGTAGCTCGGTCTAAAAATCAATATTACCCACTAACAGGCGAAATTCATGTTGTAGGTATTGGACCGGGAGATATTTCCTATTTAACAAATGATGCTCGAAAAGCCTTATCAAAATGTTCTATATGGATTGGATATAAAATGTATTTGGATCTAATTAAACCGCTTAAAAGAAAAGATCAGGTAATTATTGAAAGCAATCTTACTGAAGAAAGAGAGAGATGTGAGAAAGCCATAAAACTTTCTGAGGAAGGAATAAAAGTAGCACTTATATCCTCTGGGGATGCAGGTGTTTATGGAATGGCTGGTCTGCTTTTGGAATTAATTCAAACAATGAAAAAAGAATTAAGGCCCTCATTTGAAATACATCCTGGAATCAGTAGCATGCAACTAGCAGCTGCACTTGGTGGTGCTCCATTAATGAACGACTTCTGTTCAATAAGCTTGAGTGATAAGTTAACCCCATGGGAATCCATTGAAAAAAGAATTGAGGGTGCTTTATTGGGAGACTTTGTAATTACCATTTTCAATCCACAATCAATCGAAAGAAATTGGCAATTGAAAAGAGCTATAAAATTAGTCTTAGGTCATAGACCTGGAAATACTCCAGTATTAGTAGGCAGACAAGTAGGAAGGAAAAATCAATCAAAGAGATTTTTTAGTTTGGATAGCATCCCTTTAGAAGAAATAGATATGCTTTCAATAATCATTATTGGCAATTCTAAAACTACCTTAGTTGATGATATATTTTTAACCCCAAGAGGATATCTTTGAACACTAATATCAAAAAATCTCATGTTTAATAATAATTTTTTTTGTTTTTGCTTTTTGTGTAAGAGAATATTAATCTTTAATAAATACTATTGAATTTAATCCTTTGAATAATTTTGGTGTAATTTTATTTGATATTGATGGAGTTATACGAAGCGTAGAAAATAGTTATAGGCTTTCGCTAAAAAAAACAGTTTACCAATTTTGCGGTTGGGAACCTAGTTATCAGGATATTGATAATGCAAAAAACGAGGGTATCTGGAATAATGATTGGGATTTAAGTTTAGAATTTATAAAGAGGAATATTCAAAAAACAAACTCAAAACTTAAACCGCCTAATAGAGAAGATATAGTTAGGTGTTTTGAAGACTTCTACTTTGGCGGCAACCCAAAGAAAGATAGTAAAGATTGGTCAGGCTTTATAAAAAATGAGGAGCTATTAGTAAAAAAAGAATTTTTTAAATTTTTAAGTGGAATTGGGATTATTTGGGGATTTGTAAGTGGAGCTGAATCTGCTTCTGCAAAATTTGTTTTAGAAAAAAGACTACAATTAGCATCTCCTCCCTTAATAGCGATGGGTGATGCCCCTGACAAGCCAAATCCTGAAGGTTTTCTTTACTTAGCAAGCAAGCTATCTAAGAAAAGTCTCGGGAAAGAAAATATCCCAATAGCATACGTTGGCGACACAATTGCGGATGTAAATACAGTTATTAATGCAAAAAAAAGAATCCCAGATCAAAATTTTATGAGTATTGGAATAGCTCCACCTCACCTTCACTTGAAATCTAGAAGAAAAGAACGCACTTTATATGAATCGAAACTTAAGGAGGCAGGAGCTGATTTAATTCTTGATTCAGTGAATGAGCTTAAAAATATAGATATTGATTTTTTTAAAAAATATCAACTATGAAAAATTCACACAAATAAGAACAAAGAGGTAATAATAAATAAGATAATCATTTAGATCCTAGATAAACTTTAGGGCAATTAGGTGAGTACTTTTTTAAGAAATTTACACGCCCAATTACTCACTATATTTTTAGTATTAACGTGGCAGTTATTAACAATTATTTTGTAATTTCATCTTTTTACTTATTACTTTTTAAGTTACCAAATTTTCAACTTTAGAAATCAATTATGTTTTAACTTTTTTTCAGAACTTAATTTTCCACTAATATTAAGAACATTAGTTTAAAAATACCTCTTAATAAATGAAAAATTCCTATGATATTGTAACTTGCATTAGTAACAATCACTTAGAAATTGGAATTCGCGCTATTAGGTCCTTAATTGAATTATCTGAAGCGAAGAGGATATTTATAATTACTCCTAAAAAAAATATAAATTTTTTCAAACAAAATTTTCCTAAAGAGAATTCATTAATTATTCTTGATGAGGATAAAATAATTCCCAATATAAAACTAACTGATGTTGCCAATACTCTTAGAGAATATGGAGGTAAGGCAGAGAGAGCAGGTTGGTATTTTCAACAATTCTTGAAAATGAATATTTCAAGGTATCCCAACTTATCAGAATATTATTTAATTTGGGATTCAGATACCGTTATGCTAAAAAAAATTAAATTCTTCGACGAATCAAATAAATTAATTATTAATACGAGCAAAGAATTTCATAAACCCTATTTTCAAACCATAAAAAATTTTGGTCTACTTAAAACAAATAACTTCTCTTTTATTAGCGAGCATATGCTAATTAATTCAAAGATAATGAATGATTTAATATCTTTAATAGAAAAAGCGAATTCTAAAAATCTTTCTTGGGTAAAAACTGTAATAAGTCAAATTAATAAAGAGCATTTAAACGAAACCGGAAGTGGTTTTAGTGAATTTGAGACATATGGTACCTATTTATCTAAATATCACCCCAATTCTTTTGTGACAAATAAATTGAAATCCTGCAGAAATACTTATTCCTTATTTGGCAAACACAATCAAATTAATACATTCTTAATTTTGAGATTTTACGGCTATTATTGGGCATCATTCGAGAACTGGGATTTAAAAACTCAAAATTTCAAAAATTTGAGATTAATTCGTATTTTTAACAATCTTGTAGCTAATTTTTTAATTATTTTTATTAACATCACAAATTCATACAAACATAACTTTGAATTTTCAAGATATCTTGCAATGCCACTTTTAAAATAAAAATTAATATTGTAATTAAAAATTCCTCACTCACCAATCTACCCACCAGTACTTAATTTTTATTCAAAGACAGAAATTTTTACTTGCCATAATTATCAATTAAGATACTAATTTATTACTAGAAATTTAAAAAAAGAAATTCTTTGGAAGTTTAATCTTACTAATTTTTTAAAAAATCGAGTAAATAAATGGAGCAACAACTGAACCTTGTGTGAAGACTATAAGCGCACCCATGAGGACAATCGTAATAATCAAAGGTGCCAACCAATACTTTTTGCGAACTTTCATAAAGTCCCAAATGTCTATAACTAAATCAAAGAATGCTTTCATTGTTCAAAAAATACGTTTGAGGTCTGTTTGATGATCTTGCCTGTTTTCTCGGTAGGTCTTCTCTCCTTTTCGTCTAGTTCTTAATGAGTCATATCCGGTAATACGCATTATAAATGCAATCGGTAAAAGAATAACTATGAAAATAAGACCAAGGATAATTTTGCTATTAACCCATCCAAGGGCATGACCAAGTGCTATCCAAATTTTGTATGGATAATACAATAGTCGAGGTGAAGCCATACCTATTATAAATGCTGGAAAGCCAATCCAAACAGTCCATAACCTGAATCCATGGCCAGCAAGTACAGGAAGTAACCAACCAATCAATATGGGCAATCCAAAACCAATAAGAAATCCGAACTCTCGTAGTTGTTTTTTTGAAATTGTTTCTTTCATGATCAATCCAGTGCAAACTCCTGCATCCATTTTTCATCTTTCTCTACCTTAGGTTGCTCCCCCTTAAAAAGAATTTGATTTTGAAGAACTAGAATATCCATCTCTGTCCTCATAAAACATCTATAAGCATCCTGTGGAGTACAGACAATTGGTTCACCTCTAACATTGAATGAAGTATTCACGATGGTGGGGCAACCAGTTTTTCGCTTGAAAGCATCAATTAATTTATAGTATCTTGGATTTGTGGTGCTACTTACAGTCTGAACTCTTGCTGAGTAATCCACATGGGTAATAGCGGGCAATGATGACCTACGGATATTGAGTTTCTCAATTCCAAAGAGTTTATCTTGCTCTTCTGTCATTTGAATACAGAGTTCCTTTTTTACTGGGGCAACCAATAGCATATATGGACTTTTGGTACTCATCTCGAACTGATTGCTGACATCTTCTTCGAGTACAGATGGAGCAAATGGCCTGAAACTCTCTCTAAACTTAATTTTCAGGTTCATCAGGCTCTGCATTTTTTGATTTCGTGGATCACCAAGGATCGACCTTCCTCCTAAGGAACGCGGGCCAAACTCCATAGGACCATTGAACCAACCAATTACATGACCCTTCTCTAATTCTTCTGCTAAAAGTTCAAATAAATCAACATCAACGTGAGTGTGGTAAGGAGCACTAATTCTATGAAGGTATTTTGTTATTTCTTCATTACTAAACTCGGGACCCAGGTAGGTACCCTTCATGGAGTCATTAGTATTAGTAATCCTTTCCTGTTGGTGATGTTGATGCCAACCAACCAAGGCTGCGCCCAGTGCAGAACCGGCATCCCCACTTGCAGGTTGAATCCAAATATTATCAAAGATCTTTTCTAGTAGCAATTTACCATTAGCAACACAATTAAGAGCAACTCCTCCAGCTAGACATATATTCTTGATGCCAGTTTCTTGCCTAAGCGATTTTGCTAACTTCAGGACAACCTCTTCCGTAACTGCCTGGATTGATGCCGCCAAGTCCATATGGAACTGGGTAAGTTCCGTTTCTGATTTTCGAGGTTGTTTACCAAATAGTTCGTGGAACTTCCGTCCTGTCATACGGAATCCTCGATGGTATTTAAAGTAACTTATATCCAGACGGAATGTACCGTCTTCTTTTATGTCAATCAAATGTTTCTTGATCTTATCGACATATTTAGGTTCGCCATAAGGAGCAAGACCCATTAGTTTATATTCACCAGAATTGACCTTAAATCCGCAATAATAAGTAAAGGAGGAATACAGCAAACCAAGGGAATGAGGAAAACTTATTTCCCAGAGTGGTTTAATGCTTTTACCTTTACCAATCCAAGCAGAGGTTGTTGCCCACTCGCCCACTCCATCCATGCATAAGACTATAGACTCCTCAAAGGGGCTTGGATAGAAAGCAGCAGAAGCATGAGAAAGATGATGCTCTGAAAAAAGTAAATTTGGTATAACATTAATCTCAGATTCAAAAGATGCTTGTACCTCTTTAAGATTCTTTTGAAGTTCAGTTTTTAAGAATAGCTTTTCCTTCAACCAAACTTGCATTGCTGCAATGAATGATCTGCCTCCTCTTGGCGCAGCGCCTAAATAAGTCTCGAGAAGACGTTCAAATGTAAGAAGAGGTTTCTCATAATATACTATCTCTTTGATATCTGAAAGAGTGATTCCCTGAGATTTAAGGCAGTAGTAAATTGCATTCTTAGGAAAGCTAGAATCATGCTTTTTTCGAGAGAATCTTTCTTCTTGTGCAGCAGCAATTATCTCACCATCCTTTATTAGAGCAGCAGCACTATCATGGTAATAACAAGACAGACCAAGAATATAAGAACTCATCGGATACAATCGAGATATTATATATTTCCTTAATACTCTACTTTTAAAAAAGAAAAATAGACAACTACTATTTAACCTACATTGATTTTAAATTAAATTTGACCTTCTATTTTAAACAATATATTTATTATTGAAGTAATTTAACCTTAATATTCTCAACCATAACCTTATTTACAAACCAGTTGTTGAGGTAAAAGTGAACTTTTGAGGACTTAAATTTCTTAAAAATACCTTCATATCATTAGATCATGAACTTCAACGAACTTATATAAACCACCTTAAACACAGAATATACGGAGAGAGAGGGATTCGAACCCTCGACAAAAGTTACCTCCTGTAACTCCTTAGCAGGGAGCCGCTTTCAACCACTCAGCCACCTCTCCAGTTCTTATACATTATCAATTTTTTAGCAAATTTTCAAAATTATTTATCTAATCGAAATGTCTAATCAACTTGGACTCTTGGTAATCTGTTTTTAAAAGAGCAAAGAATTTCCCAAGGAATACTATCGCATTTATGTGCCCAATCAATCGG
Organism: Prochlorococcus marinus str. MIT 9515; assembly: GCF_000015665.1. Lineage (NCBI taxonomy): Bacteria > Bacillati > Cyanobacteriota > Cyanophyceae > Synechococcales > Prochlorococcaceae > Prochlorococcus > Prochlorococcus marinus. The sequence continues at coordinate 1,511,319 of NC_008817.1, forward strand.
AGAAATTGTTTGTTCTCCATCAGATCCTAGTAATAGCATAGTACTACCTACTTTAATATCCTCAGAATCTGTAATATCTACCATCATTTGATCCATTGTTATGGATCCTACCTGAGGATAAAGTTTTTTATTATGAATTAAACTTATTTTACCAGAGAGACTCCTGATAATTCCGTCAGCATAACCAATACTTAAGACAGCTAACTTTGTTTTTCTATCACTAACAAATTTATTTCCATAACTTACTCCAACACCTTTCTCAATAGTTCGAACAAAAGTCACTTTAGCCTTCAAAAATAAAGCAGGTTTAAGAAGCGACTTTTCAGTTGTATTTATTAATGGATCATAACCATACATGGCCAATCCAACGCGAACCATATCAAAATGAAAGTTTTTACCAAGAATCATGCCAGCAGAATTTGCGAGATGAATCTTGATATTTTTTGTATTATCAATACTGACAAGTTTCAACAATTCTTGAAATTTTTCTCTTTGTAATTGGGTTCTACTTTTGGGATTCAATGCATTCTTTTCATCTGCGCATGCAAGATGACTATATATGCCCTTAACATCTATATTTTTAAGAGATTTTATATTATTAAATTGTTGTACGAATTCATCACATTCAAATCCCAATCTTGACATCCCAGTATCAATTTTTAGATGTAACGAAAATTTCATATTATTGATCTTGCCTATTTCATTACAAATTAAACATTCCCTAATCGAACTAACAGTTGGCATCAAATCATTTCTAAAACATATTAATAAATCTTTTTTTGCATAAAGATTCCCAAGAACAAGAATTGGGACATTTATGCTTGAAGAGCGAAGTTTTATTCCCTCCTTTAAGGTTGCTACTCCTAATTGAGAAGCACCACCTCTAATCGCATTTTCAGATACAACTTTGGCATCATGTCCATATCCATCAGCCTTCACAACTGCCATGAATTCACAATTATTTTTTAATTTTGATCTTAACTTCCTAACGTTAGCCTCTATTGCTTTTCTGCTTACTTCTATCCATGCTCTTTGAGTTGGATCAATTTCTCCTTGAAAATTTAAATTAGTATCCACATTATTTTTTCGATTATTAAAGGAAATCTGCATTAATGTTTGCGTAGTTATATGCGCTTAATTAAATATACCGCTAGCATGACATGTAAAATGATTTTTGGCATGAGCCAGACACTTGTTTTAAATGCTTCTTATGAACCTTTAAATATAACTTCTTGGCGAAGAGCTATCATTTTAATGATTAAAGGTAAAGCAGAAAGTTTAGAAGAGGATCAATCATACTTAATACATTCTGGTCAAAAACTGCCTACTGTTATAAGGCTTCGTTATTACGTCAAAGTTCCTTTTAGAGAAGTTGCCCTTACAAGAAAAAATATACTTCTTAGAGACAATAATTCTTGCCAATATTGCAACCATAGAGGAAGTGATTTATCGATAGATCATGTTTTGCCAAGGAGCAGGGGTGGTACCGATAATTGGGAAAATGTAACAACAGCCTGTCTAAGATGTAATGTTCAAAAAGGTAGTAGAACTCCTGAAGAAGCAAATATGCCTTTAAAAAGAAAGCCATATCGCCCATTAAGCAATCTGAATTTTGAAGCGACGAGACAAATAGACTCTGGGAAACACAAAGAGTGGAGTAAATATGTGATCGGTTTAGCTGCTAAAAACTAAAAAAATTTAATTCTCATTCTCATTAAAATCCTCCATTATCCTCTTTTGTTCTTGAGCTATACAAGCATCTATAACTTCATCTAATTGTCCTGCCAGAATTGGCTCTAATGCAAAATTAGAGCCTAATCTATGATCAGTGGTTCTATTATCCTTAAAATTATAAGTTCTAATTTTTTCGCTTCTATCTCCAGTTCCAACTTGCATTAACCTTTGTGACCTTTCCTTATCATTAGCTTCTTTTAATTGAATTTCGTATAATTTGGCTCTTAAAATTTCCATGGCTCTCTCACGGTTCTGTAGCTGCGATCTTTCTTGAGTACAAAACACTCTTATACCTGTCGGCTTATGAATAAGGTCAATAGCAGTTTCTACCTTGTTAACATTTTGGCCTCCGGCACCACCTGACCTCGCTGTACCAATTTCTAAATCACTTGGATCAATCTTAACTTCAACTGGATCAGCCTCAGGCATAACGGCAACTGTAGCTGTAGAAGTATGAACTCTTCCTTGAGATTCCGTCGCTGGAACTCTTTGAACTCTATGTACACCTGCCTCAAATTTTAATTGACTATAAACAGAATCTCCTTTTATAGAAATAACTAATTCTTTAAATCCTCCCATATCAGATTCTGAGGCACTAATAGGTTTTACTGACCACCCGATTTTTTGTCCATATCGTTCATACATTCTTGCTAAATCACCAGCCCAAATACAAGCTTCATTCCCTCCAGCGCCAGCTCTTATCTCAAGCATTACACTTCTTTCATCTCGAGGATCTTTTGGAAGTAAAGCTATTGTTACTTTTTGGATAAGTGAATTCTTTAGAACTTCTAGATTACATAATTCTTCATTAATCAACAATTCCATATCCTTATCATTCCTATTATCTTTGAGCAGTTGTCTGGAATCGTCAATTTCTTTATCAGTATCAAGCAATTGATTAAAATCAAGAACCAAAGGTTCTAGTTTGGCTCTTTCTTTTGCTATTAATTCTAATTTTTTTGGATTATTTGCAATATCGGGATCTGCCAACTGCATTTCTAAATTCACAAAACTTTTTGAAGCAGTTTTTAACCTTGCAATTAATGTTGTGTATTCCAATTGAAGTTTTGCTTAAATTTAGATTTGTAAATTTCTATTTATCTGATTCCTTAGCTTCTTTTGTTTCTTGCGAAGTAGCGGAATCAGCTGAACCCATTCCATATTTTTTCATAAATCTATCAACTCTACCTTCAGTATCAAGAATCTTTTGAGTTCCAGTAAAGAAAGGATGATTACCACTCCAAACATCAACATGCAATTCAGGCTTAGTTGAGCCGGTTGTCATTACTACTTCTCCATTACAAATAACCTTTGCATCTGGGTACCATTTAGGATGAATTTCTGATTTAGGCATAATAAAATCTTTTTAACGTTTGGAGAATTGAGGAGCTTTTCTAGCTTTTTTAAGACCATATTTTCTTCTCTCTTTTGCTCTTGGGTCTCTACTAAGATGTCCTTCGGTTTTTAAAGGCTTCCTGTTGTCTGGAGACAAGTCACAGAGAGCTCTAGCTGCTCCTTGCTTGATTGCATCTGCCTGTCCTGTTAAACCACCACCAAAAACATTTACGAATATATCATAAGAGTTTTCAAGGCCTAAAGTTTGCAAAGGTGCTTTAACCGAATTTAAATGTGAAGGATTAAAGTTTAAATAGTCATCACCAGAACGACCATTTATTTTAATTTGTCCATTTCCAGGAATTAAACGAACTCTAGCTACTGAAGTTTTTCTTCTGCCAGTACCCCAATAAACCGCTTTGTTTTTTATTTGACTATTCATTGTTAGAAATTAACTATTTAATGATACAGGATTTTGTGCAGCATGAGGATGTTCTGAACCTTTATAAACTTTTAATTTCTTGAATTGCTGCCTACCCAATGAATTATGAGGCAGCATTCCTTTGACCGCTTGCTCGATTATTCTCTCAGGAATTCTTTCTTGAAGTGATTCAAATTTTTCAACTTTCATTCCCCCAGGTCGGCCGGAATGTCTTCTATATAATTTCTGTGATGTTTTTTTACCTGTAACTTCTACTTTTTCAGCGTTTACAACAATAACAAAATCTCCTGTATCTAGATGAGGTGTAAATGTCGGTTTATTTTTTCCTCTCAGTACAGAAGCTATTTCTGTAGCAAGTCTGCCAAGTGTCTTATCTTTAGCGTCCACTAAAAACCAATTTCTTTCAATAGTTTCTATAGAGGGAGTAATTGTTTTATTCATTTATAAAATTTATCAGAATAAATTTAAATCAGTCTTAAATTCTACATTATTGAAGTAGTATTCAACAATATTTTAAGATTATCTAAACATATAATTTTGAGAACAAAAACTATAGAAGTTAGGAATACCCTCTTATTACAAATTTCGGGAAAAGATCATTTTTATCAATCCTTTTAAAAATAGTTTCTTGATATACCGAATTAACAAAACATAAGCCGTTCGCTGGGGCTGATTCATGAACATCCTGTTTCTTTTTACCAACCCATCTATCTTTAAAAATTTCTGGTGATATCTTCTTTTCTCCTACTAAAACAAGTTGACCAACTATTGAACGGACCATCCCATAAAGAAAACCAGTAGCCTTTATATCTATTAATATCAAATCCTCCGTCCTCTCAATTTCTATTGATTTTATTGTTGTTACAGACGTTGATCTAGTACTACCACTCTTTTGAAATGCATAAAAATCGTGCTCTCCAATCATTCCATTTAAAGCTTTTGACATTAAAAACTCATCTAGAGATTTTTGGTATCTGTGCCATGACCATTTATTTAAAAATAAATTTGGAATCTTACTATTATTAATAACATATCGATAATGTCTATAAACCGCAGAATAACAGGCATGCCAATTCTTTTTAACCTCTACTGATTCTAAGATTCTAATTGTCGAAGGCAATCTACTATTTAATACATTTGCATATCGATCGCTTGGTATTACAAAATCAATATCAAAATGGACTACTTGGCCAGATGCATGAACCCCAGAATCCGTTCTACCTGCAGCGAATGTTTTAATCATTTGATTAGACACTTTGAAAAGTGCATCTTCTATCATTTCTTGAACACTTATTGCATTTTTCTGTCTTTGCCAACCAGAAAAATAAGACCCATCATATTGGACTAGCAATGCTACTCTTTTCAAAAGTTATAATTTATCTTTATTAATTAAATATTGATCTTTTTATCTTTAAACAAGTTCAATAATAGCCATTTGAGCGTTATCACCTTTTCTTGCAACAGTTCGAACTATTCGAGTATAACCTCCATTTCTATCCCCATACCTTTCTTGAGCTTTTTCAAATAATGAATGCACTAGCTTTTTATCATAAATATATCCAATAGCTCTTCTTCTAGCAGCTAAAGTCCCCTCTTTTGCTAAGGAAATCATTCTTTCGGTTTCATTTCTTAAAGCTTTAGCTCTAGCTTTTGTAGTGGTTACTCTACCCTCTCTAATGAGTTGTGTAGTTAAGCCTCTAAGAAGTGCTTTTCTTTGATCAGCTGGTTTGCTTAAAAGAGGAATTCTAAGTTGATGTCTCATAATCTCAAAGTTTGTTAAACAGATGTCCTGCTTTGTGGAATTGAAATACCTATGCGCTCAAGAGCTTCAATAACCTCATCTGCAGATTTGGAGCCAAAGTTCTTAATTTCTAAAAGATCTTCATAACTAAATCCCATTAAATCTGAAACAGAATTAACTTGAGCTCTTTTTAGACAATTATACGCTCTAACAGACAAGTTTAATTCTTCTAATGGAATTTGAGCTTCTGGAGATGGTTCTGGCTCTTCAGGTATTTCTTCAACCATTGTAACAGTCGCAAGTGGCTGAAAAAGTTCAATTAACTGATTTGCAGCTTCTGCAATTGCATCATCGGGGCTAGTTGATCCATCTGTTACAACTTCCATTGTTAATCTCTCTCTACCTGTTCCACCCTCTGCTACCGCAGTTTCATCTATAGAGAAATTTACTCTCTTAACAGGCATAAATACAGCATCAATTTGAAGCAAGTCAACAGATGTAGTTTCTTGGTTTCTGCGATCTACAGGTCTATAACCTACACCTCTTTCCACATGAATTTCAAGCTCTAGATTATGTCCCTCTTGAATAGTCGCAATAGGCTTATCTCCATCAACAATTTCAACCTGTGAAGAAAATTGTATATCGTTTGCCTTTACTTCCATGGGACCGCTAACAACTAATCTCCCAATTTCAAGCTCTGGGTTCGAACTATTAATAGAAAGTTGCTTACAATTTAAAAGAATATCTAGAACGTCTTCTCTAACCCCTGGGATAGTGGCGTATTCATGATTGATTCCTGCAATCCTTACCGCAGTAACAGCACTTCCTTCAAGTCCTCCCATAAGCACTCTTCTTAAAGAGTTCCCGAGGGTAGTAGCTTGCCCTCTCTCTAAGGGGCCAATAAGAAATGTTCCTGTTTGGGAGCGATCATTTGCTGTTTGATGATCGATTCTGTCAATCTGGTATTGCAACACGGAAAATAAGGTTGAAAGTTTATGGGTGGGGGGTGGGATGGTTAAGTTCTAAACGCGTCTACGTTTAGGTCTTCTACATCCATTATGAGGTAATGGAGTTACATCTCTTATTAGAGTTATTTCTAAACCGGCCACTTGTAAAGCTCTTATGGCGGTTTCCCTACCTGAGCCAGGGCCTCTAACTAATACTTCTATTTGTCTCATCCCTTGATCCAGAGCTCTTTTAGCTGCTGCCTCAGCAGCTGTTTGAGCAGCGAATGGGGTACCTTTTCTGGCGCCTTTAAATCCACTTGCTCCTGCAGAAGACCAAGAAATTACATGACCTGAAGTATCACTAATAGATACGATAGTGTTATTAAAGGTACTTTGAATATGTACTACACCATTTGGTACATTTTTCTTTGATTTCTTTGACCCTGTTTTTTTTACTGGAGCTGCCATAACAATTTCATAAATAAGTTAAGTTTCTTTTATTGATAATTAAATATTATTTTTTTCTTCCTGCAACTGTTTTTCTTGAGCCTCGTCTAGTTCTAGCATTAGTTCTTGTTCTCTGACCTCTTACAGGTAGACTCATTCTATGTCTCCTGCCTCTAACACAACCAATGTCTTGAAGGCGTTTTAGAGCCATTCCCTCTTGCCTACGTAAATCTCCCTCTACAGTAAAATCTTCTGCTGCAACTCTCAATTTTTGAACATCGCTATCAGATAAATCTTTTACACGAATATCAGGATTCACTCCTGTATTCGAAAGGATTAATTTTGATCTTGTCAGACCAATACCATAGATGTATGTGAGTGCAATTTCAACTCGTTTTTCACGAGGTATGTCAATTCCTGCGATCCTAGCCACTTGTTTTAAATTAGTTAAAGGTTTTTAAATAAATGTCATCAAAGATTAACCTTGACGTTGTTTGTGTCTAGGACTCGCGGTACAAATAACCATGACCCTACCATGTCTACGAATAACGCGACATTTGTCACACATTTTTTTTACTGAGGCTCTAACCTTCATAAGGTTTTCTCATTAAAACATTAATTTTTTATTCTACATCATGATCAAGCCATTTTTTGTTTTATATCATTAGAAATTGTTTTTAAATCCCCATCTGCATTTATATATTCTAGTAAAGAGAGATTTTTATAATATTCAATTAATGGTTCAGTAGTTTCCTTATATATTTTTAATCTTGTTTTTATAGTTTCTTCATTATCATCTTTTCTACCTCTCAGAAGTAAACGCTTTATTAAAACTTCGTCTGGTACATCTAAATAAAAGACTATCTCTAAAGGTTGATTTATATTCATCAAAACCTCATTTAAAGAATTAACTTGTGACAAATTTCTAGGATAGCCATCTAAAATCCAACCTTTATTATCCTTAGACAGATTTTTATTGACAATTTCTAAAACTAATTGGTCGCTTACAAGTTCGCCCTTGTTCATAATATCTTTTACTTGTTTCCCCAAATAAGTATCCAGATCAATTTCTTTTCTTAATAATTCTCCAGTTGATAAATGCAAATAAGAATTAGCTTCACTCAAGTATGCAGCCTGAGTGCCTTTACCTGCTCCAGGAGGTCCTAAGAAGAGTAAATGTTTTTTCATTAATTATTAACTAGTCCCTCATATCTCTGAGAAATAACATAAGTTTGAATTTGTTTGGCTGTATCGATCGCAACTCCCACAAGAATTAATAAAGAAGTTGCTCCTAAACCCTGAAAAGTTTGAACATTAGTTGCTCTTTCTACAGCTGCAGGAATTATAGCTACTGACCCTAAAAATAATCCTCCTAATAATGTCAATCTATTTTGAATACCTGATAAGTAATTTGCTGTTTTAGAACCTGGTCTTACTCCAGGGATAGCAACTCCACCTTTTTTTAAATTAGATGCTACATCTACTGGGTTGATGGTAAGAGAGGCGTAAAAATAAGAAAAACCTAAAATGAGCGCAAAAAATGTCAAGGCATAAGGCCATGGATTAGATGAGCCTGGATTCAAACTGCCAGCTAATTTGATTAATACTGGATTACCCGTAACGTTTGCGACAGTTATTGGCAAAAATATCAAGGCAGAGGCAAAGATTATTGGCATAACTCCTCCAGCATTTAATTTTAATGGTAGATAGCTTTGTCTTGTTGGAAGTAATGATGAGCTTCCTATCTGTCTTTTAGCACTCACAATTGGGATACGTCTAGCTCCTTCTTGAACAAAAATTATTCCTACAATTGTAAGTAAAAAGACTCCAAGTAAGACGACTATACCCAAAACATCACCCCTGTCACCGGTTTGTGCTTTTTCAATAGTTGAACTTAAAGCTTTTGGTAATGTGGCCACAATATTTAAGAAGATTACTAATGAGGCACCTTGACCTATACCTTTTTCAGTAATAATTTCGCTAAACCACATTACTATCATTGAACCGGTAACTAGGGCAATAGATGTTTGCAAAACAAATGCGCTTTCACTTATACCCTCAACCGCATATTGTCTGAGAATTAAAGAAAATATAATACTTTGCAAAAATCCCCATCCCAAAGAGACATATCTTGTTATTTGAGCAATTTTTCGTCTACCTGCTTCTCCCTCATTTTTCTGTAAATCTTCAAGAACAGGTAGTGAAGCAGTCAGGAGTTGGATAATAATAGAAGCATTAATGAATGGTAAGATCCCAAGTGCAAATATTCCTAGAGTAGAAATTCCTCCTCCAGTAAAAATATCTAAAAAACCAATTAATTGTCCACCTTGATCTATGAAACTTTTAAAAGCAACTCTATCAATCCCTGGCATTGGTATGTAAATACCCAATCGGACCAAGAGTAAAAGTCCTAAAGTGGTTAAAACTCGATTCCTTAACTCTTTATTTAAAAATAATTGAGTAATTATTTCTGAAGCACTTGGATTTCGACTTTTGTTAACTAACATCGGTAAGTAGAATCAAATTTATAAATTAGATTTATTTATTATTCAGAACTTCGCAAGATCCACCAGCTGATTCAATTTTTTCTTGAGCAACTTTAGTGAATGCGTGAGCTTGAACTTTCAATTTTACTTTAACTACTCCATTACCTAAAATTTTTAGTGGAAATTTAGGCTTAAATAATAACTTCTTTTTCACAAGTGAATCTATATTGACAATTTCATTATCTTTAAATTCACTTAATTTACTTAAATTAACTATTGAGTAATTTTTTTGATTAATAATTTCAAAATGCTTTAATTTGGGCACCCTTCTGTAGAGCGGCATTTGGCCACCTTCAAATCCAGGGCGCGTAGGTCTACCAGATCGAGATTTTTGTCCTCTCATACCGAAACCACAAGAAGCTCCTTGCCCAGCAGCAATACCCCTACCTTTTCTTAGTTTTTTCTTTCTAGAACCAAGATTTGATTTTAGTGTATTTAGTGTTGAAGTCATAATTTTAAGAATAAAGCTGTTCAAGAGAAATACCTCTCTCCCTAGAGGCAGATTTGTGGGTTCTTAATTGAGAGAGAGCCACCATTGCAGCCCTTGCATTATTTAAAGGAGTCTTACTACCCAATCTTTTAGCTAAAACATTTTTTATGCCTGCTAATTCTAAAACCGTCCTTATTGAACCTCCAGCAATTACACCGGTACCTGGAGCAGCAGGTCTTATAAGAACATTTGCAGCTCCATCTCTACCTTTAGATAAAGTTGGTATTGAATTATTTGGGGTTAGAGGGACTCTAACAAGATGTTTTTTGCCATCTGAAACTCCTTTTCTTACTGCTCCAATAACATCTCCTGCTTTCCCGACTCCTACTCCTACTTGACCTTTTTCATTCCCCACAACAACAATTGCTCTAAAACTCATTTTTTTTCCACCTTTTACAGTTTTGAATACCCTTCTGATTTGCACAACTCTTTCTTGCCACTCAGAATCTCTCTCATTTTTAGAATCACCTCTTCTATTTCTTTTTCGATCATTGTTACGATTACCTTTCCTCTGATCGTTAGGATTTGATGGAGGTAAATTATCAGCTTTGGACTGATTTTCGTTTTTTGTTGGAGTGTCTGTCATGATAAAAATAAATATTTAGAAATTCAGGCCTGCATCACGGGCTGCGTCAGCTAAAGCTTTAACTCTCCCATGATATAAATTTCCCCCTCGATCAAAAATAACTTGTTTGATACCTTTCTTAATTGCTCGTTTAGCTAATAACTTACCAACTATTGTAGAAGAACTGCAGTTAGGAGAAAGTTTATCTGAATCCTCCTTAAGCTCTTTATCTACCGTTGAAGCTGAACATATTGTTTGTTGTGCATCGTCGTCAATAACTTGTGCATAAATATGATTATTAGAACGAAAAACTGCTAATCTTGGCCTAATTTTATTACCAATTAAGTATCTTCTTAATCTTTTATGACGTTTTTGAGTTTGGAGTTTTCTTGAAATTTTAGCCATGATTTTTAAAGCAATTATTTTTTGCCGGATTTACCAGCTTTTCTGATGATTCTCTCATCTTGGTATTTAATACCTTTACCTTTATAAGGTTCGGGAGGTCTGATTGATCTGATTTTTGCGGCTTCGTTTCCAACAATTTCTTTGTCAATCCCAGATACAGTTACATTCGTATTACTTTCAACTTTGTATGTTATACCATCGGGGGGGGTCATTTCTACTGGATGGCTATATCCAGCACTTACTACTAAAGTTTTTCCTTTAACTTGAGCTCTAGATCCAACACCTACTATTTCTAATTTCTTTGAATATCCATCAGTTACTCCCTGTACCATATTTGAAATCAATGTCCTACAGAGGCCATGCCTTTCTCTTGAATATCTTTTTGTCGTAGATGGAGTAACAACAATCTGGTTTTCTTTTTGGACAAAATCTACACCTTCAGGCATGAGTCTTTTAAGTTCACCTTTTGGACCCTTTACGGTAATAGTTAAGCCATTAATATCAACTGATACCTTGTCAGGGATTTGTACTGGGGATTTTCCTATTCTTGACATAATTAATTCTCCTTAATAAACATAACAAAGAACTTCTCCACCGATGCCTTGTTTTCTTGCATCGCGGTCACTCATTACACCTTTTGAGGTGGATACTATAGCAACTCCAAGCCCCCCAAGAACTTTTGGCAACCCCTTTGTGTTCTTATAAACTCTTAATCCGGGTTTACTAACTCTTTGCATTGATCTAATAGTAGGAAATCTATTTTTCCCACTATATTTAAGCCCTAGAACTATTTTTGACTCATAGCCTTCTCCTTCTTCGTTAATATCCGCTATGAAACCTTCTTTTTGAAGAACTTTAGCAATACTAAGAATCATCCTAGAAGCTGGAATTGATGTTGATGTATGCTTTTTTTGACTCGCATTTCTTATCCGAGTGAGCATATCTGAAATAGGATCGTGATTTGACATGTTTATTAAGTTAATTACTAAAAGGCATTCCTAGCTCCTTCAGAAGAGCTTTACCCTCTTGATCATTTGAAGCGCTAGTGACAATTGTGATGTCCATTCCTCTAATGGAGTCAATTTTATCAAATGAAATTTCAGGGAATATTAATTGTTCTTTGACACCTAAAGTATAATTTCCTCTCCCATCAAAGCTTTTAGGATTAACACCCCTGAAATCTCTTATTCTTGGCAAGGCTAGATTTATAAATCTTTCAAGAAAAGAATACATCCTGTCACCCCTTAAGGTAACAGTGCAGCCAATTGCCATGCCTTCCCTGATTTTAAAGCCTGCAATTGCTTTTTTAGATCTTGTAACTAAAGCTTTTTGCCCAGTAATAGTTGCCATTTCATTTAAAGAGGCTTCTAAAGCCTTTGAATTCGAAGCAGCTTCTCCAAGCCCTCTATTGACATTAACTTTAATAACCTTGGGGACTTGATGAATATTTTTAAGACCAAGATCTTTTAAAAGCTTTGGTCTTATTGTTTCTTTGTAGCGAGTTTTAAGAGTCATAATTTTTAGAATTAATTCTGGTCTTTGTCAGAATTGTGTAGTAAGAAAATTGAAATCTCGTTTTGGATGAAAAATTTAATCAATTAGTTCACCAGTTTTTTTCAATTTCCTTTTTTTTACTCCTTCTTTATCAATAAAAAATTCAATTTTGCTTACTATATTTTTATCTTTAGAAAAAAACATTACGTTAGAGGCATGTAATGAAGCTTCTTCAGTCAATATCCTCCCACTTTCGCCTTCTTGAGTAGGTTTAACATGTTTTGTTCTAAGATTTATTCCCTTAACTACTACTCTATTTTCTAATGGAATGGTTTTTAAAACTTCACCAGTCTTACCTTTTTCTTTTCCATTAATAACTTTAACTAAGTCACCTGTTTTGATTCTCATTTTTATTCGTTTGGAATTTTTCTTTTGTTTAATTGAATCCAACATTTAAATAACCTCCGGAGCTAAAGAAACAATCTTAGTAAAATTCTTATCCCGTAATTCCCTTGCTACAGGACCAAAGACTCTAGTGCCTTTTGGATTTTTATCTTCATTAATCAAAACAGCTGCATTATCATCAAAACGAATAGAATTGCCTGTATTTCTTCTTAAAGTATGTCTTGTCCTAACAATAACAGCTTTAACTACATCTGATTTTTTAACTCCCATATTTGGCAATGCATCTTTTACTGATGCAACTACAACATCTCCCACATGAGCATATCTTCTATTTGAACCTAAAACCCTTATGCATTGTAATCTTTTGGCCCCGCTGTTATCTGCAACGGTTAAATAAGTTTCTTGTTGAATCATTTTTTATCCTCCTTATTCTTTATTGTTTTGTTGAGAATTTCTTCTATTGCCCATCTCTTATGAGCACTTAGTGGTCTAGTTTCTTTAATTTTAACTCTATCGCCCATAGCACAGCTATTTTCTGGATCATGTGCCTTGTAGCGAGTAGTTTTACTTACAATTTTTTTATAAGTTGGATGAGGATATCTATTGATAACGGCGACAACAACTGTTTTATCCATTTTGTCGCTTACAACAGTACCAATTCTTTCTTTAAGTGCCATAGTAATAATTAATCAGAGGATTTTTGAGAATTAGATTGACTTTTACTAAGTGTAAGTAATTGTGCAACTTGTTTCTTGATGATTTTAAATTGATGAGTTTCATTAAGCTGTCTTGTCGCTTGTTTAAACCTCAAGTCGAAAAGATCTTTACGTAATTGATCAATTTTTTCATTAATTTCAGAAGAATTTAATTTTTTAAATTCTTTTATAGATTCTGAGTTTTTCATTTTTTAACCTCCTCTGTTGATTCTTTCTCAATAGCCTTTTCTACTGGTGAATCACCACCTACAATTTTATCGCTTGAAATAAATTTTGTTTTAACAGGTAATTTATATTGGGCCAAGCGCATAGCTTCTTTGGCAATTTCTTCTGTAATCTCTTCACCACCCATTTCAAATAATATTCTTCCCGGTTTTACGACAGCAACCCAAAACTCAGGATTACCTTTACCAGAACCCATTCTTGTTTCAGCGGGTCTCATGGTGACTGGTTTATCTGGAAAAATACGAATCCATATTTTCCCTCCACGTTTCACATACCTTGTCATTGCTCTTCTACTAGCTTCAATCTGACGAGCAGTAACCCAACCACAATCTTGAGCTTGGAGTGCAAACTGACCAAATGCTATGGTGTTGCCCTTAGAGGCAATACCTTTCATTCTACCTCTATGCTGTTTTCGGAATTTAGTACGTTTTGGACTAAGCATTTTTATACCTCCTATGAATTCTCATTAGATGAACGATCCTCAAATTGCTGTGGCTTTCGACTACCTTTCCTTCTAGGTATCGCCCCAACAGGAATAGTTTGTTCTTCTTTAGGAAGTACCTCTCCTTTAAAAACCCAAACTTTAATACCCAAAACACCATAAGTTGTATTTGCTTCTCGCAGTGCATAATCAACTTCAGCTCTCAGAGTATGTAGAGGAACTCTACCTTCTCTTGTCCATTCTGATCTAGCTATTTCGGCACCATTCAGTCTTCCTCCGACTTGTATCTTCAGACCTAATACTCCAGCCCTTTGAGCTCTTTGCAAAGCCATCCTTATAGTTCTTCGAAAGGCAACCCTTTTTTCTAATTGTTGAGCTATATATTCAGCTAATAAATATGCATCAGCATCAACTCGCTCTACTTCAACTACATTAATTCTGACTTGTCTGGTTCTATCTCCAATAGTTTTTTGAATGCCTGATCTCAATTCTTCAATACCACTTCCTTGTCTTCCTACAATTACTCCAGGTCTGGCTGTTTTCAATTCAAGTTCTAACTGATCGGCTTTTCTAGCAATTAAAACATCACTAATTCCAGCTGAACTATATTTCTTTTGGATAAAGTTACGGATTTTATAGTCTTCTTGAAGAAGAATTGGATAAGTTTTAGAAGTAGCGAACCATTTGGAACGATGTTCTTGGGTAATACCTAACCTAAGTCCTGTTGGATTAATTTTATTTCCCATTAGTTTTGAGCCTCCGTATTAGTTTGATTTGGAGCAGATTCAACAGAAATACTGATATGGCAAGTCTGTTTTTTGATAGAGAAAGCTCTACCTTGAGCTCTTGGTCTGAACCTTTTCATTACTGGTCCATTATCAGCTGAAGCTGAAGAAATTACTAAGGAGGAAGGTTCCATACCTAAGTTATGTTCTGCATTTGCTACTGCAGATCTTAATACTTTGGTAATAGGATCTGTAGATCTATATGGCATGAATTCCAACATAATAAGTGCATCTCGATAAGATTTACCTCTAATTTGATCAAGAACTCTTCTTACTTTTGATGCAGATCCACGAATGTACTTACCGTGAGCAATAGCTTTTTTTGTCATTTCAGATTTTTTTATCATTTATCTTGCCCCCTTCTTATCTCTTAAGTGACCACGATAGGTTCTAGTAGGAGCGAATTCACCTAATTTATGGCCAATCATTTGTTCAGTTATAAATACTGGTATATGGGCCTTACCATTATGGACTGCGATCGTATGACCAATCATAACAGGAAGTATCGTCGAAGATCGAGACCATGTTTTTATAACTGATTTATCATTTTCAGTATTTTGTTTTTCTACCTTTTTAAGCAAACTATCTGCTATAAAAGGTCCTTTTTTTAATGAACGTCCCATGATTTATAAAATAGAAATAGAAATAGAAATAAAAGTAATCAAGAATCTCTTCCTCCTCTACTTCTCTTAGAGATCCTTCGACGTCTTCGAACGACTAAGTTATTACTTGGCTTGTTCTTCTTACGTGTCTTCAATCCAAGTGCTGCCTTACCCCAAGGGGTTACAGGACCTGCCCGACCAATCGGAGCCTTTCCCTCTCCTCCTCCATGTGGATGATCACATGGGTTCATAACACTACCTCTCACTTGAGGTCTTCTACCTAACCATCTTGTTCTTCCTGCTTTTCCCAAGCTGGTATTGCGTATTTCCGCGTTACCCACCTCACCTAAAGTTGCATAACATTCCTTACGAACAAGTCGAACTTCTGTAGAAGGGAGTTTCAATGCTACATAATCCCCCTCTTTCGCCATTAATTGTGCACTAGCTCCTGCAGATCTGACCATTTGAGCACCTCTCCCAGCATATAGTTCTACACAATGAACACTCGATCCTAATGGCATAACAGATAAAGGCATTGCATTACCATCTTCAATTGGAACACTATCACCAGAAATTACATTTTGACCAACTTTTATGCCTGCAGGAGCGATAATATACCTTTTCTCTCCATCTTCGTAGAATAACAGTGCAAGCCTAGCATTTCTATGAGGATCATAATGAATAGCTGCCACTTTGGCATTAATGTTTCTCTTATCTCTTCTAAAATCTACTAATCTATATTGTCTTTTATGTCCACCACCTCTATGGCGACAAGTTATAACACCTCTGTTATTTCTCCCTTTATTTCTATGCTTAGAAACTATTAATGATCTTTCAGGTTTAGAGCCTGTTATCTCACTAAAGTCAGTAACAACTCTTTGCCTAGTTCCAGGTGTGTAGGGTTTGAATTTACGAATAGCCATGATAAAAACTCCTTAAGATTCTGGGAATAGTTGGATTTTGTCTCCTTCAGCAAGACGTACAATTGCCTTTTTGACTTGAGAACGTTTTCCGGAGAATTTACCGACTCTTCTTGTTCTCCTAGGAGGATTCATAGTGTTTATTCCTATAACTTTAACATTAAACAAGGCCTCTATTGCTGCCTTGATTTGAGGCTTTGCCGCTCTATGATCTACCTCAAAAGTATATTGATTAAGGTCTAGTGCATTTGTCGCTTTTTCTGTAATGACGGGCTTACGAATTACATCTGCTAAACGAGACTCAAATAATTTACTCATGATGCATAAACCTCCTGAATTTTATTGATTGCTGATTGACCTATCACTAGCTTATTAGCATTGAGAATATCAAAAACATTTAACTGATCAGCAGCAATTAATTTTACTTTTGCAATATTGTTGATAGATTTTTTTATGACTTCAGAAGGACTATCAAGAATAACCAAAACTTTTTCTGTTTTTTCTATTCCTAATCTAGAAAGACCATTTATTATCTCACTAGTTTTTGGTTGATTAAGTGTAGAGCCAAAATCTTCTACGGCTTTTATATCATCAACTCTGGACATTAAAGCTGTTCTAAGGGCTAATCTTCTTTCCTTTCGATTCATATCCAGATTATACGAACGCGGTTTAGGGCCAAAAATCACCCCTCCGCCGGGTCTTAATGGAGTTCTTATTGATCCTTGACGGGCTCTTCCTGTCCCCTTTTGCTTATATGGCTTTCTACCGCCTCCGCGAACTTCGGACCTTGTCAAGGTAGATGCAGTACCTTGTCTTTGGTTAGCTAATTGTCTAAGAACAGCTCTATGAATTAAATCGGAGGAAGAAGTCTCTTTAGCAACTTTCAAATCAATTGAAACTTTGCCCACTTTTTTACCATCCCATTTTAAAGTTTCTAAAGTTGTCATGATTTAGTTCCTCCTTTATTACCTACAGTATTGTTAGGCCTAATATTCACTATCGAACCAGGTTTTCCTGGTACAGATCCTTTAACTACAAGCAAATTTTTCTGATCATCAATTTTAACCACCAGTAAACCTTTTGTAGTAATTTTTTTTCCTCCATATCTTCCTGCCATTCTTTTCCCAGGATAAATTCGCCCCGGTGTTGTTCCAGCCCCTGTAGAACCTGGAGCTCTATGGTTTTTTGAACCATGGCTCATAGGTCCTCTACTGAAACCATGTCTTTTCTGATATCCAGAAAAACCTCTTCCCATTGATTTTCCGCTTATATCAACTTTTTGACCGACCTCAAAATTTGTAACAGTTATTTCTTTTCCAATCTCGTAAGAAGAATTTTCTTCAACTTTAAATTCTTTTAAGTGTTTTAAAAGTTCTTTGCCTGACTTTAATAAATGACCTTTCTCAGGTTTACTTAAGTGCTTATCTTTCGATACGCCATAACCTATTTGAATAGCAGTATAACCATCCAAAGATTGAGTTTTTAATTGGGTGACACGACATGGACCAGCCTCTATAAGAGTAACTGGTACTGCATTTCCATCATCATCGAATAATTGGGACATTCCCAATTTTTTTCCTAAGATTCCTATTGACATAAGACTTGAATAGGCTAGCTCATCTTAATTTTTGAATTAATTATCGAATCTTTTTAAAGTTTCAATGACATTATCAATCAAAAATTTAATTTTAAGGGGTGAGACTTTTCTAAAATTAGAAAGTTTCTCTTCGGATTAAACCAATCCCAGATTTCTCTAACGAAACGCTAAAGATGTAAACCATTCAGAGGCTCGGCTAGCTTGCGAGCTTAAAAAAATTCACCGAATATAAATTGTACATCATCAAGTACCATAAAATGAAATAATATATAGAAAAAAGGAATCTTTATGCCATTACTTCTTTCAGGAAAAAAGTTTCATAATGATTTAAAGAAAAATAAATGTTTAGCAATGTTTGCTCCGCTTGAGGGCGGATATGAAACTCGTCTTTTAAGAAGAATGCGAGCTAAAGGGTTTAAAACCTACATAACATCAGCCAGAGGATTAGGAGATCCCGAAGTGTTTTTATTGAATTTACATGGTATAAGACCACCTCATCTCGGCCATCAAAGTATCGGAAGGAATGGTGCTCTTGGAGAAGTTCAGCAAGTGATTCCTCAAGCATCTGAATTATTTAATGAAAATGATAAGGACAAATTATTATGGCTGTTAGAAGGACAAGTCCTATCACAATCTGAGCTAGAAAACTTAATTAAACTACCTACTGCAGATAATAAACTTAAGATTGTTGTTGAAATGGGTGGTTCGAGAAAACTTGAATGGAAATCTTTAAATGATTATGTTCTGAATGAATTCTGAAATTGAGTTTTTTGAAAAAAAATAAAAAGGGATCAGATAAATGGGTGAAATTAATTTGTGGAGCGAGTAATGAAGATATTGTTGCTATAGAAGATTTATGTGCTATTTATTCCGCTGCTGGAGTTGATTATATTGATGTTGCTGCCGACCAATCCATAGTTCAAGCCGCAAGAAATGGTATCGAATGGGCAAAAGAAGTTTGCGGGGCATCACCCGGTTTGATGATAAGCATTAGTGATGGAAAAGATATACATTTTCGTAAAGCTAAATTTGATCCATTAAAGTGCCCCTCTGATTGTCCTAGGCCATGTGAGAGAATTTGCCCTACCTTTGCAATAGATTATTCTGGTATCAAAGAGAATAAATGCTATGGATGCGGTAGATGTATAAGTAGTTGCCCCCTGAATTTAATTTCTGAATATGAATATAATTTGTCTAATAACGATTTACCATACACCTTAGAAAAAATTAAGCCTGATGCCGTAGAAATTCATACAGAAATCAATCGACTAGATTCGTTTATAAAAGTGGCAAATATTCTTAAAAGTTCAGGGATAAAATTAGAAAAAATATCTGTAAGTTGTGGATTAAATCAATCCAAAAAAGGCCCAAAAGATCTTTTAAAAGCACTCTGGGATAGATATGAAATTCTTTCTGACCATAATGTTCCGCTTATCTGGCAACTAGATGGAAGGCCAATGTCTGGTGATCTTGCTCCAGCGACCGGGAAAGATACAGTTAAATTATGGAATAATATAGGATCTCGTCTTCCACCTGGTTTAATTCAACTAGCAGGAGGAACAAATGAAAAAACCCATGAATTTTTAAAAATAAATAATTTTCCTGATGGAATTGCATTTGGGAGTTCTGCCCGAAAAATAATGCAACCACTTATTGAGTATGCCAATAAAAATAATAAAAAATTATATGAATATCCAGACCAAATGGCTTTAGCAATCAAAAAAGCGCAAAAATTGCTTAATCCCTGGAAAACAACCTAATACCTCCTATTTAGGTAAATAAAAAAATAATTACAGACACTCGAGAATAAATTTTTATATTTTTTTGATAGAAAAAAATCTATTAATGTATTAAAATAAAGTTTCATTGGGCCGTCGCCAAGTGGTAAGGCATCGGGTTTTGGTCTCGACATTCCTAGGTTCGAATCCTAGCGGCCCAGTTTAAAAAAAAATTGCGTGAGCTCTCAAAAATTATTTCTGTTTGATTTTGATGGAGTTATTGTTGATGGAATGAATGAATACTGGCATAGCTCATTATTAGCTTTTGACAAATTTCTCAATTCTCCTGATATATATATTGATAAAAGTCTTTATAAAAAAGTTTCAAGGACTTTCATAGAAATGAGGCCTTGGGTTAAGTATGGATGGGAGATGTTAATCATTGTCCACCAAATTATCAAAAAAGAAAATCCACTAAACAATACCAATAAAACCGATTTCCTAAATAAATATCATCAAAATTGTCAGAAAGTACTTTTAGATAATTCATGGGTTGCTGAAGATTTACAAAGAAGTCTTGATGCAGCGAGGAAATATCAAATAGATAAAGATTTTGACAACTGGATAAAATTACATATTCCATTTTATGAAGTTATAGATTTTATTGAAAAAATAAAGAAGGAAAACATCAAGACCGGTATCATTACAACAAAAGGAAAAATATTTGCAGGAAAGATTATTAAAAAATTAAATATTGTTCCTGAGTTAATTTTTGGTTACGAAGCTGGAACAAAAGTTGAAATTGCTTCACAGCTTTCGAATAAATATGAAATTATGGGTTTCTTAGAAGACAGGAGAAATACACTGATTGATATAAAGCAAAATACTGCTACAAAGAACATACCTTGTTACTTAGCTGATTGGGGCTATTTAAAAAATATTGACAAAACTAATCTGCCTTATGAAATTAAATTATTAAAATTAAAAAGTTTAAAAAATTTACTTGCAATTTAAAGAACTTCGGCTAGAGTACGCATGTACTATGCTCCATAATTATTAACACTAGTATTTTGAAAAATTCTACATTTAGAATAATTATGAGGACTTATCAATAGATTAAAAAATGAGTTTCGAAGAAAGGAGAAAAAAAGATTCAAAGGAATCCTCGTCTAAAGAGAAAGACAAAGCATTAAATCTAGTCTTAGGACAGATAGAAAGAAACTTTGGTAGGGGATCAATAATGAGGCTTGGGGATGCCTCCAGAATGAAAGTAGAAACAATATCTACAGGTGCCCTTACATTAGACTTAGCACTAGGAGGGGGTTATCCAAAGGGAAGAGTCGTCGAGGTATACGGACCTGAGAGTTCGGGAAAAACAACTCTCACGCTTCACGCAATCGCAGAGGTACAAAAAAACGGAGGCATAGCTGCATTTGTCGATGCTGAACATGCTTTAGATCCAGTCTATGCTGCCTCTTTAGGAGTAGATGTTGAGAATTTACTAGTCTCACAACCAGATACAGGTGAAATGGCTTTAGAAATAGTTGATCAGCTCATAAGATCAACTGCAGTTGACCTTGTAGTTGTTGACTCGGTAGCAGCTCTAACTCCAAGAGCAGAAATAGAAGGTGAAATGGGAGATCACGTAATAGGGAGTCAAGCAAGGCTAATGAGTCAAGCGATGAGAAAAATAACCGGCAATATTGGAAAATCAGGATGTACAGTGATATTCCTCAATCAATTACGTTTGAAAATAGGTGTAACATATGGGAATCCAGAGACAACTACAGGAGGTAACGCATTAAAGTTTTATGCGTCAGTAAGACTTGATATTAGGAGAATTCAGACTCTTAAAAGAGGTACAGAAGAATATGGAATAAGAGCAAAAGTAAAAGTAGCAAAAAATAAAGTCGCTCCTCCGTTTAGAATTGCAGAATTTGATATCCTATTCGGTAAAGGCATTAGCACAACAGGATGTTTATTAGATTTAGCTGAAGAGACTAATATCATAATTAGAAGAGGTGCTTGGTATAGTTATGAAGGAGAAAATATTGGACAAGGAAGAGATAACACAATTATTTGGTTGGATCAAAACTTGGAAATAAAGAAAAAAGTAGAAGGTATAGTAAAAAGCAAACTGACAGAAGGGACTGAAGTAAGCTCTAACTCAATGAAGGCATTAAACAGTAATCCAGAAAATGCGGTAATTGCTAATGATATAAAAACAGTAGCTTAGATTCAGAATGAAATAGTTTTAAGTTAATAAAGTCTCTAGAGCCACTTCCAACAAAGGCTTTAAATATAAACTGATAGTCACTCATGTCAAGATTACCCTAAAAAGCTGACAATAAAGATATCACTTGGCTGTTTATGTTCCAAAATTCCTCAGAAAGAAAATCAGGAAAAAACAAAATAGTTAGAAACGTTGAGAATACTCATGCAGCAGCAAGAATTAATAAATGTAGAGTTAAAAAATTAATCCAGTGATAATTCATCCTCATGAAATTAATTATTGTAAGGAGTATCTCCTGTCGTTATTTATAAATCAGTAAAAACTTAATTCTCAAAATGTCAGATTTACTTTAAATTTATGCAAGAATAGGTATTTAAGAGATTAGAGAATCACAAAAATTTACAAATTAGGTTTATTCCAAAAACCAGCATATCTACGCATATACAAATAAAAGCAATTGTACTAATTTCTAATTAACTAAAAAGGAGGGATTAGAAATGATCGATAGTCCACCAGAGAATTTAATTGGATTGGTTTAAACAGCCAGTTTTACTACACATAACTAAGTTAGGAGATTAATTTCTAAAGGCGGAAGTTAATCTCTTTTTTTATCAAAGCAAAACTAGAAAAAAGAATTTGGATTCATACTTAAAAGCAAGGTCTCATGAAAATTTAATTTTTACTAGAAATATACTGAAAATCTACCATTCAATTTCTAATCTTCCTTCTACAAATTTTTTAAAAAATTACCATATCCAATCATGAGAAGTCTTTGGGATTATTAGTGATAGTGTCTAATTAATATAAAATTATTGCTTCTCGAGCAATTACTTTGAGAGAAGTAAATCCTAAATTTATTTTGATGTTAATTAGTTGCTTTTGCCCTTTAGAAATTATTATTACTGGAAAGAGAAAAATATCAAGAAAGATAGTAAAAATTCCAAATCCTTTGAACTAATTATAAATTTTTTAAATCCTGCTCTATTTTCTCTAATTTTTGGTTAAGTTCTTTTTGCTCTTTCAAAAGAGCTTTTTTCTTAATTTGAATTTCTTTGTTAAGAGGAGAATTAAAGTATCTTTGATAAGCAAGGAAAAAAACCGCAAGAGCTACAATAATTCCTAATGCCCCAATTATTAACAACGGAGAAGATGGGAAATCGTAAAAAGGTACTGAAAGAAACCGCATTTAAAAAATTCCAGGGATGATCCAGCCAAAAAGGCCGTAGTTTACTACTAATGCTAAGAATCCCATCATCGCCATTCTTCCATTAGTTCTCTCGGCATTTTGCCAATAGTTAGTTGTTGTTTTTTCCATTTTTGTTTCTGTTTGTTTAGTTAGAATTTGTATTTAAACGAAACCGGGAATAATTTGACCTGTAGTTAGATATGCACCAACTGCAGCTATAAGACCGATCATTGCGAATCTCCCGTTAAGAGTTTCTGCAACAACCTTTTCCTTCTCGATTGTTTTTGTTTTTGTTTTTGTTTTTGTTTCTGTATTAGTCATTTGATTTTTGTTTGAATAGATTAAATTTTCTTCTTGAAATTGTTTAGCTAAATAAGCAACGAGTAGAGCAGTTAAAGATACAATGAAAATCAAAAAATCTGCTAAGGGGCTCATTAGAAAATACCAGGAATGATTTGGCCTGTTGATACGTATGCGCCTAATAGTGCTACGAAACCAATCATTGCCCAACGTCCATTAACTTTTTCAGCATTTTGAGGGTAACTATCGTAAGAAACCGTCTCGTCGATATAAGGACGTGTTTCTGATGGAAACATGTTTTGTCTTCCGCCAGACTCAGTTGTGGTGTATGAAGAGTTTGACATTAGAACCATCCAGGAATAATTTGACCTGTTGTTACATATGCTCCAACTGCTGCAACGAAACCGAGCATTGCTGCCCAACCGTTAAATCTTTCTGCTTCTGGTGTCATAATTAAAAATTGATTATGTAAAGTAATGTAACATAAATATTAATCAATGTAAACAAATTAATCCAAAAAGATGTCATTTTGAACACAAATACACAGTTATGGTACATATCTGCAGAGACTGGCTCGATTATGGTTGATTTTGTTAACAGCCTGTCTCGCGAGAGAAACATAGGTATTTAAAAGAAAATAAAATCATTTAGCTTTTCTCCTTTTACGAACATACATAAATAAAACTGAGGATAGGTATTAGTGAAAATTTCAATTCTTTCAATCGTCACATCCGTTGCTCACGGTAACTTAAACAAACCAGAGATCGTTTCTTTAGTACCTTTCTCAACATACAGTTTATTCTTCTAATAACTTTGTTTCTAGTATCATTTGTTTGAATCCATCTTTTACAAGGTTTTTATAATTATCTAGATTATTTCCTCGTCGAAGCGAAATTAAACCCATGTTTATTTTCGTAAGGGGTTTTACTTTTTTTCATATTTATTCATTTCAGTTATGATCTTTCTAAATCTGTTGCTAGATACATTTTAAGATTTTCTTGTTCCGCCATAACAATATTTCTCTTGCTTAGAAATAATATTCCAACACTCTTTGCAAGAAAATATCCAAGATCGATAATTAATAGATTTGCATCTAAAGTGGACTTTGCCTAACTTGTTGCAAACATCACATTTTTTCATTTCAACGTACTAACTCTGTAAGGCATACTGGTAAGCACCCTTTTCACTAAACAAAAAATAATCTTCATAAACGATTAGCATAGAACTTTAAATTTAAAGTTTTCCAAAAAGCTTCATAATGAATCAGCAGGAGTCCACCAGCCTGCTGCAGGTCCAATTAATCTGACAACTACCCACAGAAGGATTAATCCTCCAATTCCATACCAACTAGCTTTTATGCTTAATTTAATTAAACTATTTTTCTGATTAACCGTAATAGGTAGCCATTTAAATAACCTAGGTGATTGATCTGATTTAGATTTAGATTTGTATTTTTTAGGAGGAAGACCTAACGATTTTCTCCTTTTTGCTTCTCCCATATTAAAAGATATTTCCTGAATAATAACTTAATCGTAAGGAAGCACATAGTTTATTTGTTTAGATGGCTGAATACTTTGCAAAATTGATCTACCCCATTTCCTTTTATTTAATCTTCCATCAAGAATTATTAATTTACCAGAGTTTTTTCTTAGAGGTGAAATTGATCTTTCTAATTTTTGTATTGCCTCCGGAAGTAAAAATTCTCGAAACCAATCTTTGGAAAGATTTATTTTATTTAAAACGGTAATTTCATTTATTGGTTCTGACATATTTGGGATAGGTAGCAGTGGAATAATTATTTGTTCAGGACTTTTTATTAAATAAGAATTATTAATCCACCACACATAACTAGCACATAGAATTTCATTATTATGCGAAGGAATAGTCTCTAGCAAGACTTGCTTTCCATGAGTAGAAGCTAGTTCTGTAGCAAGGTTATGCTTTAAATTAAGATCATCAGATAAAATTAAAGTAAGTCCTTTTCTGAATATTATAAGCTTTTTACACTTATCAATAATAATTTGAGTGAACATTGGATTATTTGGGAGTATTTGTCTGGGCGGAGCATATACTACGATTTTTTTTTCATTAAAATTACTCTTGAAATTCATCACTAAATCAATATCTATACTTTCCTTTTTAAGGTAATTTTGAAAAAAATTATCTTTTCTTAAAGCTGATAAAAAAACAAATTTATTATTATTAAATAATTTTTTAATCAGAGAAAGTTCGTTGATAGGTTCTAAATAAAAATTCCATTCGAAATTTATTTCATCTAAAGTAACCCAGCATGCCCATCCTTCAGATAAAGCATTACTAACTTTTAAAAATTGATCAGAGTATGAAGAATGTTCATAAAAGAATTGTGCAAGAAAATTTATTTCTTCTTTATCTAAAAAAATATATTCATTATTTAAAGATTTCCTTAAGAAAAACTTCTTTTTGAGAAAACTATAAGTGCCAATAATCTTTTGATATGTGGATGATGATTTATCAAAATTATGAAACCAATTTTTTTTCAACAATAAAATTCTAAAATTATTTTTTAAATCTTCTTTTATATTTTCAATCCCAGAGAAGATAATGCGATGATTGTTAGAACTAAAAAGATCTAAATCATGCAATAATTTCTCAAGGGTGATCAAATAAACTCGATGATTTGAAAAAATTATTTGATCATTTTCTAAAATAAAATCAAATCCAAATTTTTTTAAATCACCTAATTGATTTTTTTTTAAAAATTCTATTTTTTCTTGAGATAAAACAAAAGTTGAATTTTCTTCAAATAAGAATAAAGAAATCAACAATGCGGGAATCCAATTATTTGTAGAAAAAATTTCTGAGTTAATCAGATAAGTGTCATTTGTTTTTAAACACTTTGAAATTATTCGTCCAAAAGAATAAATATGGTTCCAATCTGTTTTATGGAATCTAATAAATCTCTTTAAGTATTGATGACTTAAAATTTCAAGCATTATATAATTTTAGTGATGTCCAATAAAGAAAAATCATGATCCTAATATACAAAATATTGGTATTAATATAAAAAGTCTCAAATTAGTAAATCAATGAATATTGGAATTGTAGGTCTAGGCCTTATTGGTGGTTCAATTGGATTAAAACTCCAAAGATTAAACCACACTATTTATGGAGTCACTAATAATAGATCTAATGAAAAAAAGGCAATTAAAAGAAATCTTGCGAATTTTATTAGCTGCGATTTAGGCATTCTTAAAAAATGTTCCCTAATAATATTGGCGTTACCCATTAAAGATCTAATCCATCCTTCCGAAGATCTTGTAAGTGCAATTCCAAAAGAAGCGATAGTAACAGATGTTGGTTCTATAAAAGAGCCAATAATTAGTACATGGGAAAAAATACACCCACTATTTATTGGATCACATCCAATGGCAGGCACTGAAGAAAAAGGAGTTGACTCAGGTTTTGAAAGTTTACTAGAAAATACAAAATGGATAATTACTCCTACACATAAAAGTAATTCAAATTCTCTAAAGGTAATAAGTAATTTGATAACTTCTATGGGGTGTGAAATCTGTAAAGCATCACCAAAAGAACATGATGAAGCTGTTTCTTTAATATCTCATTTACCTATATTCGTTGCCTCTTCATTAATACAAACTGCTAATACAGAGAAAAATAAATCTTTATTAGATCTAACTCAAAAACTTGCTGCGACAGGATTTACAGATACATCAAGAGTTGGCGGGGGTAATCCAAATTTAGGTTTAGATTTGGCTATAAATAATCAAACTAATATCTTGAATGCAATTAAAGAATTTAAAAATAACATTAATGATATTGAAGCTCTAATAAAAAACAAAAATTGGGAATTACTCTCAAAAAAACTGACAGAGGCAAAAGAAATAAGATCAAACTTTATTAATTAAAATTTTCATAAATGAAAATCATTAATTCCTTTAGAAGCTAGAATTTGTCTTGCAACCATTAGTGCGGACTGACTAACACCAGCTGTACCCTCTCCAGGATAAATAGAATCCCCACATAACCATAAACCCTCGAATGGAGTTCTACTTGATAAACCAAATAATCCAAAAATATCAGGATTTTGACCTAAACCACCTACTATTCCATTTGGCCTATTAGTCCATCTTTCAAAACCCATTGGAGTGGCTAATTCCTTATGGAGCCAATTTTCAGAAGAAATATCAAATTGATTTTCTAGTACAATCGAAATTTTTTTGAGATAGTCCTTTTTTTTATTGCTATATGCAGTTTTATCTAAATCAAACCAGTCATTTGTTTTAGTAAAAATACTAGCTATCAATGTCACTTCGCCCTTTGGAGCTCTCCCATCTCCATCCTCACTTATAGAAATAAAAAGTGATCCCAATTCATCAGAAACAACTTGATAATGATTTGATGAGATTAATTTAATATGCTTTTTTTTTAAAGCCGAATAGAACACTAAAGCACCACTTGGCTTAGGAAGGCGTTTTATTGTATTTCTATAATTATGATTTTCATCTAGAGAATTTTTTAGATGTTTCAAAAGAGATTGTGGTGGTGGTGTATAAATTACATTATCTGCGTAGTAATCCACTTCCCCAAGCTTAGATTTTGCACAAACTTGCCAAATCTTTCTTGAATCATCATATTTTATAGAATTTACTTGTTGCTCGAAAAAAATATCGACTCCTGTGTTTTTTAAGGAATGTTCTAAAGCCTCACTTAGAACCTGCATAGATTTTTTTAAATGCCACAGACCATGCGGTTTTTGACACATTTGTAATACTGTAGAACCATATAGAGCTGCTGTGTTATGAACATCTTCTTGTGAATAAAGCTTTAATTGCAAATTAAGAAACTTAATTAATCTCTCGTCATTTGATAATCCACAAAGTCGTAAAAGGTCAAAAATAGTAGATTTTAGCAATATTCCTGTTACTAGATTCGTTGGAACTAATGCTTTGAGAAGTTGTGAAAAATCCCAAAAATTCCTAATAGGTAATACAGGATTATTGTTCGCGAAAGTCCAATTGCTCTGATGAATTAAATTACATAATTGCCAAAATTTACGACTCCCTGGAAACTGCATCTCCCTCTCTTTAATCCATTCATTTTTGTCATACCAAATAGGTATTGCCTTACTTCCATCATTTAAATCAACGATACAAGCTGGATTTAATATTGAGGCTTCAGGGAGAGGAATATTTAGAAATTTAAAAATTTTAGAGTGTATCCCCCCTTCTTCTAATCCTGCTACTTGAGTGGCACCAACATCAAAAATATAATTTTTTCTCTTGAATGTTCCAGCACAACCTCCCGATTGAGTATGTGATTCAATCAGAGTCACTGAAAGCCCTAGTTTTGATAAAATAGCAGCAGAAGTTAATCCTGCTATACCAGCACCAACTACAACAATATCAGTCTTAAACATTAAGATGCAAAAATTATCTCACTTTGAAGTTAGCGAAATTTGTAATCAATTAGGAGAAGGATCACCAAAAAGTATAAAACAAGTTTTTGGAGGAGATATTCACAAATCGTGGGAAATAGAATTTCAAAATGCTAAATTCTTTCTTAAAAGAAATGAAAGAAAAGCCAAATTTCTTAAATTTGAAGAGTTTTGCCTGAAGAATCTTCAAAAATATATTAATTATGAAAACTTAATTATTCCTAAAATAGTTTCTTACATAGAAATTAATAATGTAGAGCTTCTTTTAATGGAATGGATAGATATGAGCAATAGTGATCAACAGAAATTAGGACAAGGTTTAGCAGAAATGCATATTGAATCAAATAAATTTAATCCACAAAGTTTTGGCTGTCCTGTAGATGGTTACATAGGAACCAAAAATCAAACAAAAGGGTGGAGAGAAAATTGGATTAAATGTTTTATAGATTTAAGAATTGAGCCTCAATTAGCTATTTTAGACAAAGACTTTTTAGAAATTAATATTAAAAATAAAATAAAGTCAAAAATTGAATCTGAATTACATTACCATGAACCATTTAATGCTCTTGTTCATGGAGATTTATGGTCGGGAAATGTTGGAGTAAATCAAACTAGTAAAGGTGTAATATTTGACCCTGCAAGTTGGTGGGCTGATTGTGAGGTAGATATTGCTATGACGAAATTATTTGGGAATTTTAGAAGTGAATTTTATGAAAATTACTATAAAATTATCCCAATTAAAAAAGGATTTGAAAAAAGAACTATAGTTTATAATTTTTATCATGTATTAAATCATGCCAATATGTTTGGAGGTTCATATTGTCATCAAGTAAAAGACTATATCAAGAAAATATTGAGTTTTTAAACTAAATTTATCCTAAATAAGTTTTTTTAAGATTTTGAACCCTTTCTAAAACTGCTTCACGATTTTCACTAGTACGAAGATTTTGCCAACTCCACTGACCAGCTACGACTACACCTAGAAGTTCTAGTAATCCTGGGAGAATTGGGAAAAAGTTAATCGTGTCAATAACAATTTTAATTATTATCTGGGCGATAACTACAACTGCAATTACGCCTGCTGCTTTACCATATTTTCCCATTTGAGTCCAATCAATAGTTCCAAGTGTTTCATTGATTTTTCCCATTACATCAGAATACTTCTCTGAAAAGCTTTTATTTTCTGAGTTTGTATCGGAGCCGGAGTCTTGATTTGACTCAGGAGTGTTGTCACTCATGAATTCAGTCAACTTAATATATGAACCAGACAGTATCGGAAAATTTGTCTGTTGACTACCTTTTTGTCATGCATAATTCAGAACCGAAACATTTTGTATTTCGCAAGACTTGTTGATATATATACAGTTTTAAGATATTTGACCTCAAATTTGATTTACAAAAACTTCACAATATCGTCTTGTTCTAACAAAAAACATTAAAAAACCACATCAACAGAAAAAAATAAAAAGTCTAAAATAATTTTTTAAATTATTATATTTTCATAGATTATTTATAAAAACAAGAATGAAAATATCAATTGATCACAAATCTGATTCCTTAACTTTAGATGAAGAAGATAGATACAAGAGACATTTAACACTCAATGAAATAGGATTAAAGGGACAATTAAAACTTAAACGCAGTTCAGTAGTTTGTATTGGCGCAGGAGGTTTAGGCTCTTCTGTATTAATTTATCTTGCCGCTGCAGGAATTGGAACAATAGGAATAGTTGATAATGATCAAGTTGAGAAGTCGAATCTACAAAGACAAATAATTCATGAAACAAATACAGTTGGGGATTTAAAAATTGATTCTGCTCAAGAAAGAATTAGAAGATTGAATCCTAATATTGAAGTAATAACTTTTGCTGAACGAATTAACTCAAATAATATTCTCGATATTATTAATCAATTTGATATTGTTTGTGATTGTTCAGATAACTTTGGTACTCGTTATTTAATAAACGATGCTTGCTTAATACTTGATAAACCTTTAGTTTTTGGAAGCGTTCAAGGATTTGAAGGCCAAATCAGTGTTTTTAATCTAAAAAAAAATAGTCCCAATTTAAGAGACTTACTCCCGGAATCGCCTTTAAAAAATAATATTCCTAGCTGCGAAGAATTTGGCGTTATAGGAGTTTCAACTGGTCTTATAGGAGTTTTACAAGCAAATGAAGCAATAAAGATTATTCTTAAAAAAGGGCAAATTCTTGATGGGAAGATTTTGATTTTCAACCTTCTCAATATGAATATAAAAACATTGACTTTAAAAGCTGATAAATTTACAAATACGATTAATGACCTTTCTGAGTTTGAAGATTTTTATAAAGACATTGAATGTCAAGATAATATAAAAATTAATAAAATAGATTCCACGACATTTGAAACACTATACAGATCAAATTATAATAATCTACTAATAATAGATGTTAGAGAAAAAGAGGAATTTAATAAATACTCTATTAAAGGAGCGATATCTATACCACTTAATAATCTAGACCAAAAACCACACCTAGAATTTATCAAACAAGAAAGTTTGGATAAAGAAGTATTTACATTATGTCAAGCAGGAAAACGATCTGAAAAAGCTTCAAAGATTTTGATGAAATTTAAAATCTCATCAAAATCAATTGAAGGAGGAATTGCAAATATTAAACAACTAATTTTTCATTAACATACTGAATAAACTTTAATAATCTACCCCTCTTTTTAAATCAACTCCAAGATTCGCATAATGCTTGTGACAAACCATTTCAGAATATACATCAGCTAATTCGAAATATGAAGGTTCATTTTTACATCTTCCAGTAATTACTACTTCTGTATCGGCGGGTTTTTTAAGGAGAGTTTGATAAATTGATTCAACTGGTAAAAGTTCTAAATCAACAGTTGGATTGAGTTCATCTAAAATTATTGTCTTATATAAACCACTCAGAATTGCCGCTTTAGCAATTTCCCAAGCTCGCTCTGCTTCTACGTAGTCAATTGGTTGTTGCTGCCCCCTCCATACAATTGCATCTCTACCAGAACGTAGATGATCAACTAAATGTGGATAACTCTCTCTGAGAGCTTCAATTGCTGCATCTTCGGTATAACCATTACCACCTTTTAGCCATTGCAAGATTAATACTCTATGACTCTTATCTTGAGATATTCCTTTACCAATAGCTTGAAGAGCTTTACCAAGTGCACTAGTAGATTTACCTTTTCCCTCGCCAGTATAAACTTCAATTCCACCAGAATTCTTAAATTTTTCATGAAAGGTATTTGAATCGCCTTTTAAACGAGGTCTCATTTCTGAATGAAGTTGAGATATTCGTATCAATGAAGAAGGTGCTGCCCTACCTGTGATAATCACTTCCAAACCATCAGGTCTGTTTTGAAGAGAATTAACTACCTCCTCAATATTAAGCATCCCTAAATCTAAAACTGGATTTAATTCATCAAGAACAACAACAGAATAAAGGGAACTGGCAATTGCTCCTTTTGCAATATTCCAACCTCTTTCGGCCTCCATTTTATCGGATTTTGTAACTTGGTCAGCATCAAAAAATTCAGATCTCCCAGTCCTTACATGATCAATCAGGTGTGGGAAACCTCTTTGTAAGGCTTCTATTGCGGAATCTTCATCATATGACCTCTCAGGGCCTTTTAAGAATCTAAGTAACAGTACTCTGGACTGTCTCTTTTCGCATATACCTAAACCTATTGTTCTTAATACCACTCCTAAAGCAGCCTGACTTTTACCCTTACCTTCCCCATCATAAATATGTAATTGGCCCTTAGATCTTTCTTGACTGTCATTTGCAGTGACAATTCCAACACCTCTATTTCTACTTGTATTTGTCACTTTAAAAAAGTTAGTAAATTTAATCTAAGATATAGTTAATAATATTATTAAAAATTTAATAATATATAAATCTATTCATAATTTCTTAAATTTTTAAAACTTAAGTATGTTTTATCAACTTGAAAATCTCTCTGATGAACAAAGTGAAAAACTACAAACAATTAGAAATTTCATGAAGAATCTAAATAGTGTTTGTGTCGCCTATTCTGGAGGAGTAGATAGTACATTAGTAGCCTCTTTAGCATTCGAGCAATTAGGGAGTAAAGCAATAGCTGTAACTGGTGTTTCGCCTGCACTAGCTAAAACATTATTGGATGAAGCAAAAAGTCAAGCAAAATGGATTGGGATTAATCATTTAGAAATTGAGACCTCAGAACTAGATCAATCAAGTTATAGTAAAAATCCTAAAAATAGATGTTTTGCATGCAAAAAAGAGCTTCACAAACACACCACATACTTATCTAAAAAACTTAACTACAAAATTGTATGTGATGGAGTGAATCTTGATGATCTAGGCGACTACAGGCCTGGGATTAAAGCAGCAAAAGATGCAGGTGTTGTATCTCCCTTAGCAAAATTCAACTTCACAAAAAAAGATATAAGGGATATCTCAAGAGCATTGGGTTTCCCTTGGTGGGATAAACCTGCTCAACCTTGTTTATCATCAAGATTTCCTTATGGCAATGAAATAACAAACGAAAGACTAGGCATGGTAGAAAAAGCAGAAGAATATATTAAAAAAAGAGGCATATCAGAAGTTAGGGTAAGGTGTCATGGTTCTACCGCGAGAATAGAAATTCCCAAAGATGAATTCAAATTATTTTGTAAAGAATATGATTTTCATGAATTAATTAACTATTTTTCTAACCTAGGATTCAAATGCACCAGCCTAGATCTTGAAGGCTTAGTCAGCGGCAAGCTAAATCGATAAATATCGAAATTTAAATTATTTTTCTTACTTGATTATGTATTTCCAAAGGAGGATTCCTATTAATTACACGTAGGAGATGCTCTTCAGCCATTAAAGCTTGAATTAAGTATTGACAAGAAATATCGGGCTTCATATTTTGGCCACATGTAAAAATATCAACTGCAGAATAATGCGCTTCAGGCCATGTATGTATTGAAAGATGAGATTCAGCTAGTAAAGCAATTGCTGTAACTCCCTGAGGTTCAAATTTATTACTTATTAGATTTAAGATTGTTGCATTAGCTAGTTTGGCAGCATTATTTAATGTACAACGCAGAAAAGATTCATCATTCAATTTTTCATAATCACATCTATAAAGTTCTAACAAAAAATGCTTACTTTTATAGATTAATTTCTTCTCATCATTAAATGCTTTAAAAGTTTTATTTTTTTTGGGAACATCCATTAATATATTTTTTAAGTTAGGTAAAAATTACAACTTTTCCATTATAAATGAATCATTTGTGATGAGCTTATAAAAGATTGATTGAATGTATCTAAATGCGTCGCACTTATAAAACATTGACTCTCTTTCCCTACCGAATTTAATAACAAATTTTGCCTATTCATGTCAAGCTCAGCCAAGACATCATCTAATATCAGAAGGGGAGGTAAATTTATCATGTTACGCAATAAATCGAGTTCAGCCATTTTTAGAGCCAAAATAAAAGTCCTTTGCTGCCCAGATGAGCCATATTTCCTTAAAGAGATATCATTGATAAGAAATTCGATATCATCACGATGAGGACCAAAGCTACATTTACCAGTTAATGCCTCTATTGCCCTCTGCTTTTGTAATTGGTCCACCATTTGATTACTTATCACTTCTTCTTCTTCTTCAGCCTCATCTATATTTTCAAAACTAGAAAGATAATTTATACTGATTTGCTCTTTGGATTTACTTAAATGATTATGCCAATATTCAACATACGGTCTAATTCTTGATATTGCTCTTCTCCTACGCCTAAAAATTCTTGTGCAAATTAATGACATTTGAATATCAAAACTTTCAATAACTTCTGAAGATTGATCTTTTTGAAAGCTTTCTGAACGCCAAAAATAACTTCTTTGTTTTAAAAGTCTATTAAATCTATGAATCAGTTCTACATATATCGGTTCAAGCTGAGATACAACTCTATCAATCCAAGTTCTTCTATAGCCAGGTTCACTTTTAACAATGTTGATATCATTTGAGCAGAAACATACACTTCTAATATAATTTTTAATTTCACTCTGTTTTTTCAATAAAGAATCATTAACATAAATCTTTTTAGATCCTTTCCTAAATAAATTCACTTTCAAATCATCAGTAAAATCGATTTGGCCATATATAACTGCCATCTCGCTATCATTTTTTATTAAATCCTTATCACTTAATGCTCTACTAGATCTTAATTGGCTAAGAACTTCAACTGATTCAAGCAAATTCGACTTACCTATACCATTACAACCAAGAATAATAGCTCTTTGCTCATGAAGATCTATCTCAAAACTTTTATGGTTTCGAAAATTTTTTATTTTTAAGTTATTTAAAAAAATTTTTTTTAATGCGTTCCTTAGTTAAATTAGCTAAATTTATGATATTTAGAATTTCTTTAAAGAAATTGAAAAATTCAGGGCATGTAGCTCAGTTGGATAGAGCATCAGATTCCGGTTCTGAGTGTCGGGGGTTCGACTCCCTCCATGCTCGTAATTAAAAATTTAAAGTTTATAACCCATTACCCTAATACCATTTGGGTCTAATATAAATCCACGTTCTTCTAAACTTTTGAATGAAGATACTGGGGCTTGTACAGAGATACTACATCCTGGCATTTCCCTATTAATTTTTTCAAGAGTCGATTGAAGCAATACTGAGTAAAAAACATTTTGATTTTTACCTGGCTCAGCGCTTAAATTCCATAAATTAGCATTCAGTCCTCTATCTGAAGTAACCCTAACAAAGCCACATAGCTTATTCTTAAATTCGCTTTGGATAGAAAAGAAGAAATTACTATTCTTAATAGCAAGAGATAACTTTTGTATAGGAAATGAATCACAACCACAATTTACTAAAAGTCTATTTACATCCTTAGCAATAGGAAATTGAGAAGAACTAATAAAATAGCCCTCTGGGAGTATTAGTTTTTTAGTAGAAAAATATTGCAATGATTATCCTGTATTTCTCATCCCTGCCGCGATTCCGTTAATTGTTAAAAGTGCGCCCCTTAAAAGTTCACTACGACTATAAGCTCTTTCAGATTCATTTCTTTCATTTAAAAACTCACTAATTGGAGGTTGTCTTGTTTGATCTCTCAGTCTTCTTAAAAGTGAAACCTGCAAAAATCCCAAAGGAATTATCGTTTTATTTCTTAAGTTTACAGATAATCGCAAGTCTCTATCAGATTCCAAAAGCTTATTTTTACCTGTTATTTCGAGAACTAAAGATTTAGTAAGATTATATTCTTTAGAGATAACATCAAAAATATCACCAAATGACTTTGCATTTTCTTTACTTCCAAGTGTATCTACATAATATTTCGCGACTTCTAGATCAACTTTAGATAATGTCATTTCTACTTTAGAAATAAGCATCCTAAAAAAAGGCCATCTTTGATGAAGTACTCTTAGTAATTCAATTTGTTCAGGATCTGATTTTAATTCAACTGATAACGCAGTACCCACTCCAAACCAACTTGGCAAAAGAAATCTACTCTGTGTCCATCCAAAAACCCATGGTATTGCTCTTAAACTTGATAAATCCTTTGCACCTTTTTTTCTTCTTGCAGGTCTACTGGATATCTGCAATTTACTAATTTCTTCGATGGGAGTTACCTCTTGAAAAAAAGTGAGTAAGTTAGGATTCTCATGCACTAATTTTCTATATTGAATTCTCGAAGTTTCTGCCAACCTAGTCATTAAATCGTTCCATTCTGGCGTTGCATCAAGTCTATTAATGACTAAGCTATTTTGAATAACTGCTGTTGTGACTGTTTCCAAATTATATAAAGCCAATTCAGGAAGACTATATTTAGACGCTAAAACTTCTCCTTGTTCTGTAATTTTTATTCTGCCTTTGAGCGTACCGCTAGGCTGGGCTAATATCGCTTGATAAGCAGGACCTCCCCCTCTTCCTACTGAACCTCCTCTGCCATGAAATAGCCTTAAAAGTATATTGTTTTTGCTTGAAAGATTTTGAAGGGCAATTTGAGCTCTATGTATTTCCCAATTACTAGATAAGAAACCTGAATCTTTATTACTATCAGAATAACCCAACATTAACTCTTGAATCGGTTTAAACCTTTCTCCAACTTTTGGTAATAATGATCTATAAAAATCTAATTGAAATAATTGCTCCATTACTTCAGGAGCTCTTTTCAGATCCTCAACAGTTTCAAAAAGAGGGACAACAAGCAATTTCGACTTTTGGGAACTTTGATCGATAAGTCCCATTTCCTTTGCTAAAAGAAGTACTTCAAGCAAATCAGATGCACTATGACTCATTGAAATGACATATGAATGACAAATACGGCTACCAAATTCTTCCTGCAATCTTTTAACCATTTTAAAAACTGAGAAAGTTTCTTCAGTACTTTTTGTCCAGCTAACTTCAGCTGGAATTAAAGGCCGTTTTGTATTTAATTCATCTTTGAGCCATTCTATTCTCTCTATTTCAGGCATTTGATCATATTTTTTAGGCAACTCAAGATAATTAGTTAATTCTTGTATTGCATCACTATGTCTAGTACTCTCCTGACGTATATCCAAACTTGCTAAAGAAAAACCAAAAATATGTACTTGAGTTAATAATTTACTTACTGCTTCACATGTTAAATCAGTACTATTAAGACTATTTTTAATTAATTCCAAATCATAAGTAAATTCGTCAACAGATCTGTAATGTAATTTTTCAACTAATTCAATATTTTTATTATCTGATTCTCGTTCTAAAGAAAATTTCCAACCGGCTTCTGCAAGTAAATTATTCCTTTCTTTAGTTAATCTTAATTTTTCTAAAATATAACTCAATTTCAATCTATATGGCTCTGATCTATATCTTGTAGCCCTTGCTTCATAAATTTCCGGAAACTGCACTCTATCTGTCTCTAAAGATTCAAGAAGGGATGAGCTGACTTGGCTCCATTGCATTGAAACACTTAATTGATCTCTAAGATTAGAGGTTGCGCTAATATATCTTTCCAACATTAATTTTCTTTGGTAACAAGCAGTCCTCCAAGTTATTTCTGGAGTAACTGATGGATTCCCATCCCTATCAGAACCAACCCATGATCCAAATGTACAAAAAGATTCAGTTGGCATCTGTACGTCTGGGTAATTTTCAGTAAGAGCTGAAGAAATTCTCCCTCTTAACTGAGGCATCGCATTAAAGAGAACTTGTTGAAAATAATGTAAAGCATAATCAACTTCATCTATTACAGATGGTTTGAACTGATGCAACTCATCAGTTCTCCACCATAATCTAATCTCTTCTTTTAATTGTATTTTGAGTGATTTAATATCTTCAACGGTTAAAAATTTTTCAACCTGTATTTTTTGAAGCAAATTAGCTACTCTAGTTTGCTTATGCCTAATTGTATGTCTAACTATCTCTGTAGGATGAGCCGTAAAAACTAAGCGAATATCCATTTCTTGCAATAGTTCCTCTAATTTGCCTGGTGGAACATTTAATTTTCTAAGCCTGTAGAATAACTCCCTAAATGTTACTGGAGCATTTTGCCTAGCTAAAGCAGGTGCGAAAGGATCCAGATTATCATGGGATTTTTGATTGTTTTTATTAGTAAAGCTTTGAATATATCTATCTTCCTCAACTCTTTGTTCCAAAATATTAACTAGCTGGAAATATAATGAAAAAGCTCTTGCGGCTGAAATCGATTCAGCTAAATCCATGGAGTTCACAATATCAACTATTTCGTTCTTAAAAGTTCTGGAAATATCTTCTTCCACTTGATTACAATAACTTAATTCTTTAAGCTTCATTAAGCGATTTGCTTGATCATTTGGGCATTCTTCCCTTAATACAGACTCCCACAAATCCTCTATCAATAAACGATTTTTATCTAAAGGATCATTATTACTTATCAGATCCACATTATGATTTTTTAATTGTTTCATAGATTCCATATAGTTATTATGTCATAGGTGAATATCTTGGGATCAAATATTTCTTTCAAAGTTTAAATACTTTTTTGTTCAGTTTTTATCATTTCTCTAATAGTATATTTCATAATATCCTCAATAGATAATCCTTCTCTATATTGCTTAATCCAATTCATAGATTGATTTCCTTCATCAAGAACTTTATAGATAGGTTTCAAAAGATGAACCATATCAAATTTTTCTGCAGTTAGAGATAACTCCACTAATAAATCTCTTATCCATTCTCTACAAATCACTTTCTTCCCATCTCTCCAATGAATTAATTCAGCGTCTAAACTGTTTTGTGCAGCTTTTATTTCATTTTGATCGCATATTTTTGTTAATTGATCCATAGAAAACTGACTAGTAATTAACGGATCTAAAGTCGTCATATTTTCAAATAGATGAATAACTCTAAGTTCAAGTAAGGCCGTTATTGCCAACAATAAATCAATATCTGAAACATAATCACAAATCCTTAATTCCAAACGGTCTAAAACATGGGGTCTTTGAGGACCATTTGGGCGAATAGAAGACCAAAAATGTCTAATATTATGCATTTTTCCCTTCTTAATATTTTCATCAATCCATTGTATATAGTTTTCATGATTATTAAAAAATGGCACTTTGTTTGGTGTTTTAGGGAATTGGATCCATCTCTGTGAATGATTATTAGTAATTTTATTATTCAAAAAAGGAGAGCTTGCACTTATTGATAAATACAAAGAAGCCTCACACCTAACAAGTCTAATAGCAGCAAAAAGTTTATCTAAATTATCAATACCTAAATTTATATGAACACTTGAAGTAGCAATTGATATGCCATAGTTATCTTGAATAAATTGATGATAAACATTATTTTTATCAGAACGTTGAAACTTACTATCATGTTTAAAACACAATGTAGATGAAGGAATTATGGTCAAATCTCTATTACTTAACCATTGCCTTAAATGCTTTCTAGGCTCTAATAAGTTTTGATAACTGACTTTATAATCTTTTTCTGGATTTGTAATATATTCGACATTTCTGTTATCCGGCTCTTTGACAAAATTCGAAAATGTTTTTTCTATCTCATCAGAAACTCCAATATGATTATTTTTAGAACCAGTAAAGAGTTCGACTTCAAAGCCTTTATACAAATTATAATTATGCATTTATCTATCCAAACAAGCCAATGACATCAATATTCCTTTAGCTTTATTGATGGTCTCTTGATATTCGTTCACAGGAGATGAATCTGCGACTATCCCAGCGCCAGCTTGAACAGAAACTGTATATTCCCCTTCATTCGAGGGTTTAACAATCATTGTTCTTATCGTTATTGCAGTATTTAGTGCACCATTTATATCTATAGATCCATAAACACCAGCATATGGCCCTCTAGCATCTTTTTCAAAATTCTTAATTAGCTGCATAGCTCTTATTTTTGGTGCCCCAGTTACTGTACCAGCAGGAAAACATGCTTTAAACAAATCCCAAACTCCTTTATTCTTTTTCAAAACACCCTCAACTTCGCTTACTATGTGCATAACATGTGAATACTTTTCGATTATCATCAAATCTTTAACCTCTACCGTACCCGTTTCGCATACTCTTCCTAAATCATTTCTTCCAAGATCAATAAGCATTACATGTTCAGATATCTCTTTTGGATCACTTAATAACTCTTCCTCAAACTTCAGATCTTGTTCTGCATCTTTACCTTTTGGTCTAGTCCCAGCTATAGGTCGAAGGCTAGCAACAATTTGATTGTTTTTATTCTTCTCTGCTTTAACCATTACTTCAGGACTAGAACCTATGAGATACCATGTTCCAAAATCAAAGAATGCCATATAAGGAGAAGGATTAACCATCCTTAAACTCCTATATAGATTGAAGGGATCACTTTTAACCTTCGCTTGAAATTTTTGACTTATAACAATCTGAAAAATATCACCTTTTTTAATATATTCTTTTGCAGAAACGACTGCATCTTCAAATTCTTTTTTATTCCAATTACTTGAAATTTCAATATTCAAGTCTCTACTTTCATTCCAATTTAGAACCTCTGTTTCTTTAAGTGGAAGTCTCATTAAATCCCGAATTGTATCAATTTTTAAAATAGAATCTTTATAAATTCTCTCAATATTAGATGCAGATGCGCTAGCGGTATCAGCATAGACTACTGCAGTTATACATCTTTTCATTTGATCAAATATTACTAATTGATCAAAAAACATCCAAGAACCATAGGGTATTTCTTTCTCCTCTAACTCATTAATAGGAACATTAGGTTCTACATAATTAATTAATTCATAGCCCCAAGAACCATATAACTGTCCAATGTAAGGTAAATTTTCTAAACTATAAGACTTATATTCTTCTGTCCAAGTTTTTAATAAATCAAAAGGATCTTCATTGTATATTGTACTTTTTCCACAACTCCAAGTTTTAATAGTTTTTTTACCATGACAAACAGCTTCCCACAGAGGATTAACAGCTACGATGCTCCATCTGCCAACATTTTCTCCACCTTCAACCGATTCAAGAAAGACACCATGTGAATTTTCATTTGAAAGTTTCAGCCATGTTGATAATGGGGTCTCTAAATCTGCAGGCCAAGTTTTGATAAGAGGTATAAAATTTTTACCTTCTTTATAAGCCTTATAAAAAATATCTTTTTGAGAACTGCTCATACTAATAATTTCAGCCCAAATTATAATTATATTTGTCTTTCATATCAACTTTCGAAAA
Organism: Prochlorococcus marinus str. MIT 9515; assembly: GCF_000015665.1. NCBI lineage: Bacteria > Bacillati > Cyanobacteriota > Cyanophyceae > Synechococcales > Prochlorococcaceae > Prochlorococcus > Prochlorococcus marinus. Next base: position 1,552,722 of record NC_008817.1, read on the forward strand.
TTTATTCAAAAGTTTTTTTAGTTGTAAATTTTAAACCTGCAGGATTTGGATTCTCTCCTATTCTTCTTGGATTATGGCCAACTTTTTCTCTGCCCTCATTAACTTTTTCGGGGAATACTCCATCTTTTGGATGTAAGAATTCAATATCTCCCCCAGGGAAAATTCTATAAATCTTAAATGCTTCAATCCTAGGTTTAAAACCCCTCAATTGAGTACCTAGAGCTAAACATTGTTCCTTTCTGGCAAAGTACATTAAATTATCTCCCTCATGCATAACAGCAGCCCCACCAGTTGGTAATTCAAATGCTTGTTCCTTTGAGCTATTCCACGAAATTGCATATTTCTCCTCAGTTTCGGCAGAGTTTAGTAACCCGCCAGTACTGCCAATATGCTTTGGAAATTGACCAACTAAAGTTTCAGTCATCCTAGTTTTGAAGTTATTTCTTATAAGAAACTAGCATTCATATTTTACAAATTTCTTAATTATTAAAAAAGTTTCTACATTATTTAATAAATGAAAAAAGATATGATCAGTTATAAATCACTTGAATCCGAAGTAGGAAAAAATACTGTCAGCCCAGTGTCCCTTCTCTGAGTAACATGGCCTCCTAGACTCGCCAGTAATTTTTGTGTGGCAATCTGACTTAATTGTAAACTTCCTGTCTGAGGATTCCAATTTAGTACTGGACCGATATCTGAACTTATTTCTTTATTATCAATTTGGTTAATACCTATATCAAATTTTTTTACTTTTAATTGAAGCTTTAATTTTTGTCCCGCTGGGCGTAACTCTAAGATTAAACTGCTACCTTCTCTTAATCCTCTTGTGTTTCTGTCGATTAGTCCTCTTAACATTAATTCTAGTTTTTCTGAATCACTCAAAATTTCAGGAAGTTGTTTAGGTATGTCAATTTCCAGTGAAATTCCTCGTCGTTTCAATTGTTTACTCCAAACAGGTACCAATTTATATAAGATTTCCCCTAAATTTATTCTTGCCAATTGATTTGGGAGGGATTCATTATTACTGACAAGTTCCGCAGCATTGAAAATAAGACCAAATCTATCAATTTGCTCATTACACTCATTATCAATTTGAATTAAACGGTTTCTCATTGATTCGTCCATATTATATTTTCTAAGAGTAGAGCTTATTAAAGTCCTTATTGTTGCTAAAGGAGTTCTGACTTCATGAGAAATAACTTGTAATAACTTTGCCTCTGTTAATTGATGCTTTTCATCATCATTTTTAACTGCACTCTGAACACTTAATTTAGGAATTAGGTTTGCCAACTTAGAAGATAAATTAGGCCAAAAATTTTTTTCAAATTCATCATTGATATTAAGATGTCCTAAATTTTTAATTTCATTACGAAAATTAAGCGCCTCCTCAAAATTTTCTTGATTCAATTTCGCATCAATCAACTCAATTACAGTTTTGAGACTCTTTTCATCACATCTCATAAGTAAATTTCTTTTGTTTTTTTCTCCTGCAATTGTTAAAAGACATTGAAAATTTTTTGTAAGAATTATTAAAAAAGGCTCGAAACCATCCTTTTCATTTAAAGTTAGGACTTTGTAATTACGATTAAATTTACTGCTATCTTCTTTGACTTTTCTAGAATGATCTAATGGCAAAAACCCGGCATTATCCATTTGAAAATATGGAAAACCCTCGGGAGACCATAACCAGCCTTTCATTTTACTTAGGCATTTTTTTTCTGTTAGAGCTGGCAAAGGAGAGGCTACCCAAATCCCTCCTTCTTGAGCTGAATGAGAAAGGAAGTTTTCTTGAATAACCGCTAAAGAGGCCCACCAAATCCGCCTAGAAGTCTCATCATCAACATATGTAGTATGTAATCCTTGCAAAAGTAAATCTTGAATTTTCTTTATAGTTATTTGAGATTTCATTTATTTCGTAGTGATCTAGAGCGATTTAATGTAGATAATGCCAAGCCAATGCATATAAAATTAATCAATAAAGAAGTCCTACCATAACTCATGAAAGGTAGCGGTATTCCTGTTACTGGGCCTAATCCAATAGTCATGAATAAGTTAATAATAATTTGAAATAAGAATGTTGAAGCTATACCAATAACTATTAATGACTCAAAATTAGTTCTCGCATTTTTTGATATCTTTACGAGTTGACTAATCAAAATAAAAAATAAAAAAAGAACCAGTATGCACCCTAAAAAGCCTAATTCCTCTCCTAAAGCACTAAATATAAAATCGGTATGTTGTTCAGGTATAAATTGTAAATTTGTCAGTTTACCATTTAATAAACCAGTACCAAAAAGTCCTCCGGAACCAATTGCTATTTTACTTTGTATTAAATGATATCCCCCACCTAATGGATCCCTATTGGGATCTAAGAACAAAATTAATCTATCTTTTTGATAATCTTTTAAGCCGAATTCCCACATAATAGGTGTCAACTTAACAACTAATGAATGTAGGGCTAATGTAAAAATAGAGAAGCTAATTTTATTTTGAGAAGACCTATAAGCTAAATAACCCATAAAAGGAATCCAAAAAATAAGCAAGTTTGGAGAAACGAAATAGAATACTGATGTTAAAAGACAAAATCCTAAAATGAGTATCCACTCTATGGGCATCTTGGACCAATAAAGCATTACAAAAGTCAATACTATTAAAACCAAAGAAGTTCCTAAATCAGGTTGAAAAAATATTAACAACCAAGGAACAACCACTATAAAAAAAGGAAATAGTAGATCTTTTATAGAAGAAATAGATTTTTTTTCTAGCACTAAAGCAAGAATTAAAATCGTACTCAATTTAGCGACTTCCGATGGTTGAAAAGAAAAAATGCCTAAGCTAAGCCATCTTTGAGCTCCATAAATTGAGAGCCCAAAAAAATAAATCAAAAGTAATGAAATTAAAGAACAAAAATAAAACGGGATCAAATATTTTCTAATTCTTTCAATTGGTATGTATGAAATCAAAATCGCTAAAAAATAGCCAAATAAGCCTGTGAAAAGATGATTTAAAAAATCTGATTGTAAAAATTCTATTTGTACACTTTTTATTAAAATACTTGAAATGAAAACCAATACTAAAGGTATTAGAACTAAAGGTGAAAAAAAATTTTTTCGATCAAATTTATCTTTCTTTTGAAAAAATCTCTTATTCTGTAGCAAAGAAATTTCGTTGATCATTTATTGCTAATTAATAAATGTTTTTTTAATTAATAGAGCCAACTCTTTAAATCTAATAGAACTTTCTTTATCTGGTTCACTGATTGAAATTGGAATCCCTTTATTACTCTCATTAACAAGTGTTATTTCAATAGGAATTTGAGCAAGTAATGGCAAATTATTTTCTCCAGCTAAGATTTTTCCACCTCCTTTACCAAAAATTTCATATTTTTTATTGGGCATATCAGGAGGAATAAATACAGACATATTTTCTACAACACCCAATAATGGGACGCCAAGTTGCTTAAACATTGCTAAACCTCTTCTTGCATCTTGCAAAGATACTTGTTGAGGCGTTGTCACAACAATTGCGCCTGAAATAGGGACAGACTGAGATAGAGATATCTGAGCATCTCCTGTCCCTGGAGGTAAATCAATCACCAAAAAGTCAAGATTACTCCATTCAACTTGATAAAGGAATTGTTTTATTATGCTATTTAACATTGGTCCTCGCCATATCACTGGTTGTCCTTCTTCTATCAAAAACCCCATTGAGACTAATGAAATTCCAAACTTATTAATGGGTATTAATCTTGAATCATTACCGCTACCATCTGTCACTGTTGGATTTTCTTCAGTAACTCCAAGCATTGCAGGAGTATTAGGCCCATAAATATCAGCATCTAACAAACCTGTTTTAAGTCCTAATTTAGCTAATGAGCATGCAATATTAACTGCTATCGTACTTTTCCCAACACCTCCTTTACCGCTACTAATAGCAATAATATGTTTTATTCCTTTTATGTTCTTTAACTCAGGAACATTACTTTCACTTTTGGAATTTGATTGAGAAAGGTTGTTATCTATTTCTATTTGTACGTCATTAATATCCTCGAATTGAAGAAGATTATTTCTTACTTCTTTTACTATTCTATCTCTCTGTGAATTTGCGAAGGAGGGTAATGATAGAGTGATTATTATTCTAGGTATAACTACTCTAACGTTTTTAATCCAAGCTAATTCAATGAGATTTTTCTTCGATCCAGAATCCAGAATCTTTGATAAAGCATTATTCGCATCTTCGACTGTAGTCATCAAAATTTTTAAATGATTTTATAGGTTAGTCGACTTGTTAAAAGATTAAGAACTATGTCGAACTATCAAATAATAAGAAATTACTCCCCCTTAAAGGAAATTATAAAGGGAAACGACTAATTAACCAAAAATTTAATTCTTCAATCTCAAGTTAAATAAATGTCTAAAGAACCCCCTAATAATTCAAGAGAAAAGACTAAGAATCTCTTACTAAAATTACAAGATAATATTTGCAAAAACCTGGAAAATATTGATGGGAAAGCAAAATTCACTGAGGAATCTTGGCTTAGAGAAGAAGGTGGAGGAGGGAGATCTAGAGTTTTAAAAAATGGCTCGATTTTTGAGCAGGCTGGAGTCAATTTCTCAGAGGTATATGGTAAAGAGCTTCCTCAGTCAATCATCTCACAAAGACCAGAAGCTAAAGGTCACGAATGGTTTGCCACCGGCACATCAATGGTATTGCATCCTAAAAATCCTTTCATACCCACAGTTCATCTTAATTATCGTTATTTCGAGGCAGGACCAGTTTGGTGGTTTGGTGGAGGTGCCGATCTGACTCCATATTACCCTTATTTATCTGATGTGAGACATTTTCATAAAGAGCATAGTAATGCCTGTGAAAAAGTTAATAAAAAACTTCACCTGGTATTCAAGCCATGGTGTGATGAATATTTCTTTTTGAAACACAGAAATGAATCAAGAGGAATTGGAGGTATCTTTTATGACTATCAAGATGGTTCCGGTAATATCTATAAAGGCAGCAACAAAGATGGCAATGCCTACAAAGAATCTAATAATATTGGCGAGTTAAACTTAAATTGGAATAATTTATTTGCATTAGCAGAAAATTGTGGAGAAGCATTTTTAAGTTCATATCAACCGATAATTGAAAAAAGAGTCAGCCAAAACTACACAAAAGAAGAGAGAGAATTTCAACTTTATAGAAGAGGACGATACGTTGAATTTAATTTAGTTTGGGACAGAGGAACAATTTTTGGATTACAAACAAATGGTAGAACTGAATCTATATTAATGTCATTGCCACCCCTAGCTAGATGGGAATATGGTTATAAAGCCAAGCAAGGATCTAGAGAAGATTTACTCACTAAAATTTTTACAAGGCCTCAAGATTGGCAAAATGATAAGGTTTTAGAAGAATTTTGTTTAGAAAATAATATTTTTGATTAAATATTCTCAAAATTCTGAAGTAATTTTTACTAGATAGGTGTTTTAAACAAAGAACCATCACTTTTTAATTTGAGCCTATCACTCAGTTCATTTTCAAGAGATATTAATTCATCTCTATGAGCTCTTAATCTCATTGAGGTCATATCTTCATTGTTATCATTACTTATTAATCTTAATTCAAATTTTTCTTCCCTAGCTGACTTCTTAAAGTAGATCATTCCTGATAAAGGGCCTCCAATAAAACCTAATAGGATAGGCCACCATCCTAAAGTTGGGAAGATTTGAATAATTACTAACCCTAGAGCACAAGATCCAAAGCCACCAAGCAAACTTAAAAAGATTGCCAATAATTTACTAGATACAACCTGTCCCTTAAAGATTAAAATTCTTTGTTCAAAATTTCCACCAGACTGTTTCCAGCCTCTTAAATTAAGCCATTCATACATTACTTTTAACACTTCTAATGGTTTTTGAGATGAAGTTATTTCAACTACTGTTGTTCTATCTTTACTAGAGGCTCTTAGAAAAAAAAATAAACCTATCCCAAGAAGAATCGTAAGTAATAATGTTGAATTAAGAGAATAAGTCATTAATAAATTTCTTATTATTAGGCTCAAATTGTTTATATAGTTCAACATCATAATATAAATTATGATTTACTACGATTAAACATGAATTAAATTCCAGATAAATAATTGAATCACAAATTTATAAAAATAATGTAAAGTAATAATTAAGGTAAATTTGCGTTAATAATTATGAATAATACTCAAAAAAATGAAAAAATAACTCTCTACAATAATGACATAACCCAAAACTTATATAATATCTATAAGGATTCCTCTTATTTAGCTGTAGATACTGAGGCAATGGGATTAATACATGGAAGAGATCGGCTATGTTTAATTCAAATATCTAATGAATTTCATTTAACTTCATGCATAAAGATAGAACTTAATAACTCAGATTCACCCCACATAAAAAAATTATTTGAAGATAATAAAATAATGAAAATATTTCATTACGCAAGATTTGATGTGGCAGCTCTAAAATGTAACTTAAACATCAATACAAACAATATTTTTTGTACAAAAATAGCTAGTAAATTGGCTAGGACATATACACATAAACATGGCTTAAAAGAGTTAATCCATGAATTAATAGGAATAGAATTAGATAAAAGTTCGCAAAGTAGTGATTGGGGTAGTTGCGAGGATTTATCTGACAAACAAATTGATTATGCTGCGAATGACGTTAAATATCTGATAGAAGCAATGCGCAAATTAAGAATCATTCTTGAGAGAGAAGGAAGATATGACTTGGCTCAGAAATGTTTTCAAACTATTCCGGTTCATTCTGAATTAGATATATTAAAGTTTTCTAATATATTTGAGCATTAATTAATCTTCAGTCATAAAATTGTCTTCATTCTCTAGAGTCGACATAAGTTTATCTAGTATCTTTGAAGAACTTAGCTTTTTCCCATTATCCTTTTCACTTAATTTCAATAAATCTTTCGCAACTTGTCTTTTTTCTTCAATAGTTTTAGAACCTTTTTTTGCAATTTGAATTTCTACCTTTTTCTTCGCTGATGACAAACTTATACTAAGTAAATTAGCTATTTTGGAGCATATTGCTAGATATTCACGATCATTTATAGGATACATTAAAAACTTACAAAACCTTTTTTGATATTACCTTATTAAGCTAACAAACTTAAATTTATGTACTCCACAATTTTTTTACTGGCACCGCTTTTCCCCATTCGTTTCATACCAATTTTCACTTGTTTTAATCTGTGGTGTTTTTTATTAATTAATATCTCTAAATTATCTACAAGAGTTTTTTTATTATCACAGACTAATACGCTACCTCCTAATAATCGAGACTGTCTTTTTGCAAATGATTTTGTAAATTGAGGACCCGCCCCTGGAAGAGAAACTGAGGGTACTCCAAGACCAGTAATTTGTTCTGTAGCTGTACCTGCATTTGATAACCCAACAGAAGCCATATTAGCCCATTTATGAAAAGTACTTTTACCTAACAAAATATATTTATCCTTATTTTTCCAAACTGAATTTTCACCAACCATAAATTGATTATTTCGTTGTTTCGAATAACCATTATTTATTAAATGTTTCTTGATAGTTATAACATTAGCATTAGTACTTAAAGGCAAAAGAATAATCAAATCAGTTGATAATTTTAAATCTTCTAGACAATCTAAAAAAACATCAAGATTATGTAAGGCTTCAGGAAATCTACTACCTATTAATAAAATAATCCTTTTATCTTTAACAAGATTTGTATTTTTTTCATTTTTTTTATCTACAAAATCCATCATTGGATTACCAAAGTATTTCGCACTAATCTTTTTTTTATTTAAATTATTTGCTGTAATTTCATCTCTCATTATTAAACTTTTACATTTAGTAGATCTCATTAGATACATTTCCCAAGGATCCCATTCAGAACCTTTGAATTTATGATAAAAATCACTCAAAGACCATCCCGGGCCACTACTCCATGTATGGTCACTTTTGGGAGTACCAATAAAACTAAATTCACATTTTGAACTCCATGCAAAAAATAAAGGCAACAAATCCCCTACAGCAATAATTTTGTAATGATCTTTTGCCTTTCCTCTTATAATTAAAAAATTTTTTAAATTATGTATCAAAAAACCTGCAAATAAATCAAGAATAAAACCCTTAACACTCTGATTACTAAAACCTCCGCTTGGTAATTCTGCAAGATGACCAATTTTACTAAAATTTTTTGACTGAATTGAGTCAAACACTTTACCATTTCCAACCAATGGCATAACTTCAATTGTTTTAATTTTTATTTTTTTTAAAAATCTTTTTATTATTTCTAATGCGATTACATCTTCACCATGCCCATTACATATAATTAATAGAGATTGAGACGGGTTACTGGTAGGATCATTAGGTGATTCAACAAAATCTCTATCGGCGGCATGGCCAAGTGGTAAGGCAGAGGATTGCAAATCCTTTATCCCCAGTTCGAATCTGGGTGCCGCCTTTTTAAATTTTTTAATAAATTTAGCTATAGTTCTTTCCAGAACGGTAAGTTTATCAAATCGTTTGTTCATCAAATATCTTAAGTGAGCTTACAAAAGCTAATTAGCAATTTTATAAATATTAAAATACATAATATTATTATCCTATTTAATTAGGAGAAAACAAAATCTATTTTTCATTTTTTCTAAAGTTAATCTTTCTAATAGTCATTATCAGCAACACATATACCCAAACAACGTATTCCATTGGAAGCAGTCCTTTGACAGTGATCACATAAAATCTTATTTTTATCTAAAGAAATTCTAGTTTGTTTTTTATTACTGGTTTTATCACTTTTCGAATCAATATTTAGCTCATAAACTTGCATCGTTATTATTCTTGCTTGATTCGATACTAACAACAAGAGAGGGATTAGTGTTAGAAGAGGGTATATCCATAATCTTTACAGTTTCTTTTGGTTCAGCAATAACTTCACTTTTTTTAGGATTATCATCTACCGAACATGCTTCTAAAGCTTCTCTCAGAAGAGAATCAAAAGTAGCCCCAGGTAATCTATGTCTTGCAACCTCAAGAAAAGTTCTTGGTAATGATTCAGAAGCTGCATCTCTTAAAGCAGGATTATTCTTTCTATGATCTTGTTCTTCTTCTATTGATTTTATAAATCTTAGCGTAACATCTCTTTTAGTAGAAGCTTTTATCAAAGTATCATTTTCAGGATTTGTAGAATTTGGTTCATTCTCAAGATCGCATAACCTTTTCTCAAGGCTATCTAAAACCTCATTAGCCTCTTTACTTATATGAGCTAGTTGTCCATCAGATAAATTTGGTAAATCAGCAACAAAAACCTTTCCATGATCTCGCAAAGTTAAAAAAGTTGGCCTAGGTCCTTGATTTTGGCGCCCATTAAAATCTGAATTACCTAATGGTCTTTTTGGAGGTGTAGGTCCTGCTGAACTACGTCTACGTGTAATTCTTTGATTATTTTCAAAGGGCATTGAATTAAAGTTAAATCTACTTACTTAAATCTCCGATATAACTCGGCGGTAGTCCTATTATATTACACCTAACTTTTTCATTTGTGTAGTTAAATTTAATTTGTAATTTCTCAATAAAAGTTAATACGAGAGATCTAAATTAATATTTCAGGTAAAAATTCATTCTCTTTTGAATTATCTTTCTTAAGAACCTTCCCTAAGACCCAACTTTTCACATCATTATCTTCACAAATATTTAAAATCTCATCCTTAAATTTCTTATCAATTATTAAACAAAATCCAACCCCTAGATTAAATGTATTCCAAAAATCCTTTTCAGGAATCTGACCAACATCCTTTAAATATTTAAATAAAACCGGAATATCCCAAGACTTCGTATCTATGTAAGGAATAAAATCGGCAGACATACATCTTGGTAAATTTTCAGGAATTCCTCCTCCAGTTATATGAGACATGCCCTTAATTTCAATATTCTGAGATAAAATTTGATTTATGAGCTTAAAGTAAATTTTCGTGGGCTGTAGTAATTGACTATAAAAATCTAAGTGATACATTTTTTCAAATTTCTTATGAATTTGATCATTATTTTCAATAATTTTTCTGACTAAACTAAATCCATTACTATGAATACCATTACTTTGTAATGCAATTATCAAATCATTTTCACCTATTTTTTTACCATTAATTAATTTTTCCTCATCAACTATTCCCACACAAAATCCTGCTAAATCATACTTATTCTTTGAATAAAATCCAGGCATTTCTGCAGTTTCTCCTCCAAGTAAAGAGCAGTTATTTTCTAAGCAACTATAAGAAATACCTTTAACAACTTCTAATAATTGATTTTTTTCAAGCTTCCCTGTAGCAATATAATCAAGAAAAAATAGCGGTTTTGCACCAGTTGTAATTATGTCGTTCATACACATTGCGACCAAATCAATACCTACTTCGAAATGAAAGTTCTTACTTTGTGCCAACTCTAGTTTTGTCCCAACACCATCAGTTCCTGAAACTAAAATAGGTTTTTTTAAACCCTCAAGAGGTATTTTGAATAGGCCGCCAAACCCGCCTATCCCTTCGATTACATTAGATGAATGAGTTGACTCAACAGCTTGTTTAATTTCTGAGACAAATTCTCTTCCAGCTTTTATGTCAACTCCTGATGTTTTGTAATCCATGAAGTAAAAATGATAGAATTGTCCTATATAGATGTTCCTCCGTAGATCGCTTTTGTCCAGTAATTATTTATTAAATAGATTTATTTTTTAAAAAAGTGAACAAGATAATAAGAAAAATAGAAGAACTTGAAGAATGGCGCCGCCACCTTAAAAGTGATATTAATTTTATACCAACTATGGGTAATCTGCATTATGGTCATCAAAAATTAATATCCACAGCAAAAAGTTCAAATTGCAATATTAACTTAGTAAGTATTTTTGTGAATCCACTTCAATTTGATAGTAAAAAAGATCTTAAAAGCTACCCAAAAACTGTTGATAAAGATATTGAAATTGCTTTTTCTACTGGCACAGATGTAATTTTTATTCCTAATACCATTGATATCTATCCCCCAAATAATAAAAGTATTAGTTATCTGAAAGCTTCTAAAGAACTATCTTCAGCATTATGTGGCATTACAAGAAAAGGTCATTTTGATGGAGTTTGTACTGTTATTTATAGATTACTAAAACTTATACAGCCAAAAAATCTTTATTTAGGAGAAAAAGACTGGCAGCAGCTATTAATCTTGAAAAACCTAGTATCAGAAAAAAAATTAAACATCAATATTTTATCTATTCCGACCCAAAGAGATTCTGATGGTATCCCATTTAGTTCACGTAACAATCTTTTATCTAAAAATGAAAAAACAATTGTAAAATTTTTTTCAAATGAACTAGTCCATTCACAAAAAGTTTTTAAAAAGGATAAAAAGATTGAATTAAATCAAATTATCAAAAAGCTACAATCTAAAAATATTTCTATTGAATATTTAGAACATCTAAACGCTTATAGCTTGAAAAAAGTACAAAAGGAAGATAATATTTCGATTTTAGCTGGTGCGATAAAATGTGGAAAAACAAGATTAATTGATCACGTTTTTCTTATGAAAAGAAATCCAATTATTGCGATTGATGGACCAGCAGGTTCAGGGAAAAGTACCATAACAAAATTAATTGCAAAGAAGTTAAAGTTTTTATATTTAGACACTGGAGCAATGTATAGAGCACTAAGTTGGCTTTTAATAAAAGAAAAGATTGACTATAATGAAAAATCTGAATTGAACAAAATCCTTAGTAATGTATCTATAATTTTCAAAACAAATTCTATTTCCCACCAGGATGTATTCATAAATAAATTTTGTGTAACTGAAGAAATTCGTTCGCAAAAAATAAGTTCTATTGTTTCTAAAATTTCATCAATAAAAGAAATTAGAGATTTTTTAGTGAAAGAACAAAGAAAAATTGGAGAATCAGGAGGATTAGTAGCTGAAGGAAGAGACATCGGATCAACAGTTTTTCCTGATGCAGAAATTAAAATATACTTAACTGCTAGTATTGAGGAAAGAGCGAAAAGAAGAAAGTCTGAACTAGATATCAGAGGTTCAAAAGAGATTGACTTTAATCAATTAAAAGAACTTATAAGGAAAAGAGATTTGGATGATTCTACTAGAGAAATTTCCCCACTCACTAAAGCAAAGGGCGCAATTGAACTGATCACTGACGGATATTCTATAAATGAAGTCGTAGAAAAAATTATTAATATTTACAATTTCAAAATTCCTAAAGAGATTCAAATTGAATAACTCAACAAATCGTATTCAAGAAGCCACTTACAGAGTCTTCTAAGATATCAAGGACGTGATCAAATCCATCATCGCCGCCAAAATAAGGATCAGGCACTTCTGTTTCTTCAAAAACAGATCTAAAATTTTGTATCTTGTTTATTGATGAAAAATCAGATAATGATTTTCTAGATTTAAGGGCGCTAATATTTTCAAAATTAGAGTCATCCATTGCAACTATATAGTTAAATATCTCAAAATCTTTAGAATTAATTTGTCTAGCTCTACTTAAAATTTCCAAACCTCTTTTATGTGCCGCTTTTCTCATTCTATTATCAGCTTTCTTACCTATGTGCCAACCACCAGTTCCGGCTGAATCAACTATAAAATTATTATTAAATCCTTTTTTATTAATTAAATTAATAAAAATTGCTTCAGCAGCTGGAGACCTGCAGATATTACCTAAACATACAAAAAGGACAGATTGTTTTTTCATCTAATTTCAAAACTTAATTATAAACTTTATTAGTGGAAAATAATACTTTATTAATTAAGGATTCAGTAAAATCTTTGCCAAATAAACTTGATAACATTGGTCTGGCGGGGTCTTTATTTCTTCTATAGTTCAAATAATTATTTTGACCATTAATTATTTCTTGCTGCAAACCTTGATCAACTTCTTCACTTGTAAAGAGAGTGTTTAGATACAATACCAAATATTCTTTAAATGAATGATAAAGTTGATTTTCTATCAAATAATCACTATTTTTATGTTTTGGTAATCTTGACCAGATTAATCCTGGAGAAAAAAATCTTGAGACTTCTTCAGACATCTTTTCTGCGATAGGAAGGGATTTATGACACGATTTTTTGAGTTTTACAAGTTGGTCGAGTAATTCAGAGTTAAACTGATTTTCTACTTTTAATGATGGCTGAAAATCTAAAACTAATAAATGATTTTTAGGTAATGAGACAAAATCCACTCCTAAGAATGGTATGTTAAATCTGGTACTTGGAATAATCAAAAAATTCAAAACAGAATAACTTGGACTATTAATACATACAGCTCTTGCAAAATTAATTCTTTCCCTATGCGTTGCACCCCAAGTAAACAGACTTACATTATTTTGTGATTTTGATGAACCATAGGTTGACTCTTTGTAAGAGAACGCAGAAGGTATTTCATGTTCCAAGCAGTGATATTTTGCTAATTGAGAAATTAAGAGTTTTATGAAATTAGACCATCTCCATTCCTTTTTATAAAAAATAGTATTTTGAATTAGCATTTAATCTTTAGAATAATTATTTAAGGTAAAGAGAAAATTATTAATAAAATTGCAAGTCCAATTTTCACCAAAAAAACTTTTAAATAACTTATCTGCAGGATCTTTTTCAGCACTATATTTATCATAATCTATTTGTTTATTTTTGATTTGCTCATAATTTAAAAACTGATTATTTTGATTCAATTTATTAATCCTTAAATAATCACTAACAAACAAATAAAAAATACTATTTAAATCTCTATCAAGATTTAATTTATTACCTCTACAAATCATTACCCATGGCGAAAAATATTTTTTTGAATCATATATATTTTTCATTTTATTATTATCAAATACGGAATATTTTTTTTTAATAAAATCTAAACTTGAGCAATATTGATAGAGATATTTTTTTTCTTGAATTAAAGGTTGATAATCAAAAATCGCTAATAACTTTTGAGAAGTACCAAACCACAAAATATCAGCACCTAAGATAGGAGATTCACTTTTGAAGTTTGGATAAGCCACAGTATTAAAAACTTGGAGTTTATCACCCCCATCTAATTTGGTAACTCTCCACTTTCTATATTGAGGAGATTCAAAAAGCCAATTTTTTATAATATATTTTGAGTCTTTATTATGATATTCTTGAAATTCCTTTGATATTTCTAATTCTTTACCATCTAAATCTTCAATACTTTTTTTTAAAAAATTTTTTAATGAGTCAAACATAAATATTAAGTTTCTGTACTTCCCTTCCTCACTTTCTTTGTGAGGTAATTAAAAACAATTTTACCTAATACACCAATCAAGTTTCCCTCTAGCTCCTTAAACATTTTCATATTATAAGTAAAGGCTTTATTGGCTTCATCGATAATTTCATCAGCAATAGTTTGATTTATTGGGAGTTGATTTAAAGTCTTAGAATATTCTTCTTTAAATTTTTTTTCGTCACCAATATTTTTAAATTCATAAAAATTCAAACCATTATTTCCATCCAAATTTAAAGCTTTTTTTGCTATTTTTTTTAAAATTTGACCGCCAGATAGATCTCCTATATATCGTGTATAGTGATGGCCAACCAATAATTCTGGCGATGTTTGTGCCACAAGATGTATTCGTTTAACATATTCTTCTGCCGATTTAGAAATATTAATTTCATTTTTCCAATCATCTCCAAAATAAAATTTCAGATCATTCTCAAGTGTTTCTGTTCTAAATAATGATTTAAATCCAATAGGTTTTATTACAGGATGTTCCTCCTTAACCAATCTTTCTATTTCTTCTTCCATCGCTTGATAAACAAAATATAAATCACTTATTAGTTTTCTATATGATTTTTTTTCAACAACGCCTTTTAAAAAACAAGCTACGAAGCCAGTATTTTCAGCCATTGTGTGGGACTTTTTTGTCCCTTCTCTTAATTGTCCTGCAAGAGCAACTGCCATTTATGTATTTTTTGATTTGTACATATATGTAATGTACAAGGAAAATAGATAAAACAACTAATTTTTGTTACCAGTGGATGTTGTAGAGAATAAATTGTAAAGTTCTTTACACACTAAAAAAAGATTATCTTTTTGTTCCTTCTGAGGTAAGTGTGTTCCTGTCATCTCCCACTCGCCGATAGTTGCCACTCTCCACCTTTCAGCAGGAATTATCATTCCACGCATTATTATTCCTAATAACTTGGGTACTTCATTTTCACAATTATTTTCAATTCTCAACTGAAGCAAAACTGCTCTACATTCAATACTTGGGCTCCAGCCTGGGAAATGAAAAGAAAAGTCAAGAGTATCTATCCAATCTTTATCGTTTGAATTATCCCAAGGACTAAAATTGACACTCGCATCCGGAAAATATTTACGAAATAAAGCAGCCGTAGTGGCTACTTTATTAGCTATTTCAAAATTGCTAACATTTGAACTTGCATTCATGAATAGACATAGCATTTGATTGAAAATGACATAATTTGTTTAGGCTTGCTTATTAAATTCTTTTTCTTTTAACAAAAATGTTGAAATGCTGATCAATAAACTATTCTTTATTCACATTTGAATAATTCATTTCTAACTTACAAAAAATATTCTAAATTTCAATTTAAGATATCTAGTAATCTAATTTATTAATTTTATTTCTATTAATTCAAGAGCTATGCCTAAATTTGAAAAATTAAATTTACCTTCAGAAGGGGAGTTAATTACTTTTAATCACGGCAAGCCTAATGTTCCCAATAATCCCATCGTTCCATATATAAGAGGAGACGGAACTGGGGTAGATATATGGCCAGCTAGCCGACTAGTTCTTGATGAAGCAATAAAAAAAAGCTATGGAGATGAAAGAAAAATTAATTGGTTCAAAGTATATGCAGGTGATGAAGCGTGTGAAATATATGGAACTTATAACTATTTACCCCAAGATACTATTGAAGCTATAAAACACTTTGGAGTTGCAATCAAAGGCCCATTAACAACTCCCGTTGGAGGGGGGATTAGATCTTTAAATGTTGCACTAAGACAAATTTTTGATTTATATAGTTGTGTCAGACCATGCAAATACTATTCAGGCACTCCTAGTCCTCATAAAAATCCGCAAAATTTGGACGTAATTGTTTATAGAGAAAATACAGAGGATATTTATATGGGTATTGAGTGGGAATCTGATGATGATACTTGCGTTGATTTAATAAATCACTTAAATAATGTGGTCATTCCTAGTAGCAAAAATCTAAAAAACAGATCAATACCCAACGGTTCAAGCATTGGGATCAAACCTGTTAGTAAACTTGGCAGCCAAAGGCATATCAGAAAGGCTATAGAACATGCAAAAAGATTGTCAGGTGACAAAAAGCATGTAACTCTTGTTCATAAGGGCAATATCATGAAATATACCGAAGGCGCCTTTAGAGATTGGGGATATGAATTAGCAGTAAATGAATTCCGATCTGATTGTATTACCGAAAGAGAAAGCTGGATTTTAGACAATATTCAAAAATTTCCAGAAATTACAATTGAAAATAATGCCAGAATGATTGAACCTGGCTACGACAAACTAACAAGTAATAAACAATTTTTTATTTGCGAAGAAATAAAGGAAGTAATAGCCTCTATTTCCAATACTCATGGAGATAATAAATGGAAAAAACTCGTCATGGTTGATGATCGTATAGCTGATAGCATTTTCCAGCAAATCCAAACCCGACCTCAAGAATATTCAATTCTCGCGACCTTGAACTTAAACGGAGATTATATTTCTGATGCCGCAGCTGCAATAGTAGGTGGCTTAGGTATGGCCCCCGGAGCAAATATTGGTGATCATGCCGCGATTTTTGAAGCAACACATGGAACCGCTCCTAAGCATGCCGGATTAAACAAAATTAATCCGGGCTCAGTAATTCTTAGTGGAGTAATGATGCTTGAATATTTTGGATGGGAAGAGGCAGCGAATCTAATAACTTCTGGGATTAGTAGAGCTATTGAAGAAAAAAAAGTTACCTATGATCTGGCCCGATTAATGGAACCAAAGGTAGAACCACTCTCATGCAGTGGTTTTGCTGAAGCAATTATCTCAAATTTTTAATTATAAGAGTTTTTTATTTTCTAAAATTTTCCATACGGTTACCAATGACTCTTGGCTGCCAATATTTCCTGGAAAGGTAACTATTGGAAGATTCTCTTCATTTTCAAGTTTTAAAGTAACTAGAGAAATCCCTGTAATTATTTGTCCTTGCAAATAAACATAATTGGCTTTTAGTCCATTGCTAAGAATAACATTTGAAGTTATTCCGCCTTTAGATACTAAATAACCTATTTCATTTTTCAAATCTGCAACCAATTCAGAAATGAAATTGGCGAGAGAATTATATAAATTTATTTGCTGATGATTATCATCAAGAGAAACTTCTTTTCTCGACGTAAAGATAACTGGAGTTTTTCCTTTCTTTAAGATACATCTGATTTTATCTATAAATTTATTTTTAAACAAAATTAATTTAGCTGACTCTTGTTTAGATGCAAAAATTTTATAAAATTCAAAAACATCCAATTCTATTAATTCACAATCACTAATATCTAAAAATTGTTTTAATTGTATTGTTGAAAGTTCTACATAAGATCCTACAATAATCATTCCTGGAAGAAACTTCTTTTCTCTATTTCTTCTTCTGAGGTTAGAGTAAAAAAATGGTTGTTGGCAATTATTTTTTATTCCAGAAATTGAACTAATAAAACTTGCAGCAGTTCTAAAAAGAAATTTCTTTTCTTTTATTAATTTATTTATCGCTAGAGAAAACTTTTTAAGTTGAGAATAATTCTCTACATCTACAATTACATGAGAATTTTTTTTCAAATTCTTTAATTTTTTATAAACAATATTATTCTCATTGGTTTCGAGAATATTTAACTCTTGTGATTTTAAATTTTGGATATCATTTAAATTTATTTGCAATTTACTTTTCTGAAATAATAAATTTTTAATATTACTTGTCTTAAATCCAAAAATTTTATCTTTTGCAAAAATTGTCTGACTTACAGGAATATTATCAACGAAATGAAGTCCATCAATTGTAAACCTTTTGCCTTCAATAAATGCTGGGATATGAAAAGTAGCATCAAAAGGCCCCAAACAATCATTTATTACATCAGGCTCTAAAAAATTATGTCCTCGAAGAGTAGAATCCCCTCTACTCACAATAATAATTTTTTCTTTGTACCTTTCGGAGCAGATAACACTTTTAATAGCATTACAAATATCTTCTAATCTTAATTTCGCATCTTTTTCTGATAAGGATCTCGTATTTGCCAAAATAAAAAATAAATTAGATTTACTTTTAAATCCTTTGATTAAAGTATTACGATCCCACTTCAATAGCAACAAACAATTATTTACAGTTTGCGAACCTGTTGGATCATCATCAATAACAATTATCTTCATAAGTATCCTTAATTACGTAAAACTATTTATTTGTATTGAAGCATGCAGGGCTTGGCTAAAATCAGGAGGAATCAAAATTTTTCTAAATCCATCTATTAAAGAATTGCGTGGACTTGTCCATGGCTCGAGACATACCATTTTTCTAGGCGGATCACTCCAAATCACGCACAAATCAAAGGGGGAAGGGTTTATTAAAGTAATTTTTCTTTTGAAAAAATTATCTCGAAAAGAACTTCTCCCTGAGGAATGCATTAGTAAATCAATTCCATTTTGAATATTTTGTAACTCATCAAAAGTATTTCTTAAACAATTATTTTGTTGATTCTGACAATTTAAAGAGAAATCCAAAAAGTCTAAGTTTTTAAAATCGGAGATATTAAAATAAGGATGCAATCCAAAATTTATTGGCATCTCTTTTATTGAGTTATTTTTGATAGTAACTTCAAATTTTAGGCAATTAATCTTTAACGAAACCTCAATTATCAGATCAAAATTATAGGGATAATACAATTTTGTTATTTCATTATCTTTTAACTTTAAACACAGGGCCTCTTTTTTATCATTGAAGCAATATTCCCATTGCAAGTCCCTCGCAAAACCGTGTTGCATCAATTGCATATAATTTTTACCAAAGAAAGAAGTTGGAATATCAAGATTGCCGCAAATCGGAAATAAAATGGGGATTCCACCTCTTATGCTCTTTGTTTTATCAGTAAACCTTTTTTCATCAAAGTATAATATTTCATTTGCATCAGAAACCCAGTTAGTTATTATCCCACCCCTCTTAGGACAAAATTTAATATAATTTTTTTCATCTAATTGAAAAATATAAATACTTTCTTTTTTATTGACTAAACTAATTTCCACAGGAAGAATTTAAATAGAATCAACCCAATCAAGTATATGCTTATTGACTTGATCAGGTATTTCATCATGAGGGCAATGTCCAGCATCTAAAATAATTTCAGTGGTATTTTTTGGGGTGAAATTTTTATATAAGTCTCTTTTTCTTGGAGTATTCATCCATGGATCTTTACTTCCCCACAGCAATAATAATGGTGACTCAAGTTTTGAGAATAACTTATCTAAAGGTTCTCCTTGAGGACCTGAAGGGTTAAATACACTTCTAAAAACATTAAAAGCTCCATAGTCTAAAGATGGATTTCTTATTGAATTAACTAAGAATTCATCAACATTTTTTTTATCGACATAAACTTGATTCAGAGTTTTTTTGATATTTTTTGGATTTCTCATATTTTCGAAAATTAAACGTTGCAAAACAATATTTTTCAAGAAAATTCCAGCAACAGTCTCAAGTGAGGTCTGAAACATATTTTTTTTAATTGTTTTTTCTTCGCTGAAATAGCCAGCAGCATTTAATAATATGACTCCTGCAGAAAGCTCGTTTAATTCTGCTGCAGCTGCTAATGCCGCATAACCCCCTAATGAATTACCAACAATAATTGTAGGTTTATTAATTTTTTCTTTTACATAGGCAATAACTTGATCTTTCCATAAGGAGCCAGAATAATCTACATCTTCAGGCTTTGGGCTTTTTCCAAAACCTAAAAGATCAATTGCATGGACTTCATATTGATTACTCAAAACGGGAATATTAAATCGCCAATGATCTGTGGAAGCTCCGAAACCATGTATTAATAAAATCGCACACTTATTTGATTCAATATTTTCCTTGGGTTTTGCAGAAACTGTATATATAGGATAATTTAAAAAATTCCAAGAAAAATTAACTTGATTTTCTATTAATAAAGAGTTGTCCATTTATACAGTTATTAATTTCTTATAATTCTAATAAAATTATTCCTTAAAGAAGACCTACTGGATCAGCTGCAACATCATCTGAAATTTTATTATCACCACCGGGGGGCTTATCTTTTAAAACAATTCTTAAAAGAACCGGAGCTAGGAATGTAGTTCCAATAACCATCAATAAAATTGCCGCTTCAAGAGAGGGGGTCAATAGGCCAGCACTGGTACCTAAACCAAGAAAAATTAACCCGACTTCTCCTCTTGGCATCATTCCTAAACCTACTACTAATCTATTTGTAGGCTTATCACTTGAGAAAACCCATCCAGCAGCAATTTTTCCAATAATTGCTACAACTAATAAAAACCCTGCAACTATAAGCGCGGATCTACTTGCTGGATCTAGTGGATTGATTACTGATAAATCCATACCAGCCCCAACTAATACAAAAAAGATAGTCGCAAATAATGAAACCAACGGCAAAACTGATTGTTGAATTGCATGATTATTTTTAGAACTACTAAGAATCAAACCAGCTGCGAATGCACCCAAAGCAGCTTCAAGTCCTATCGCTG
The DNA here is from genome assembly GCF_000015665.1 of Prochlorococcus marinus str. MIT 9515. NCBI lineage: Bacteria > Bacillati > Cyanobacteriota > Cyanophyceae > Synechococcales > Prochlorococcaceae > Prochlorococcus > Prochlorococcus marinus. The sequence continues at coordinate 1,573,521 of NC_008817.1, forward strand.
TAGCGACAAAACAACATAACACAAGTATCACAAAAGATGCCACAACTACTGCTCCTGGTGCTTTCAACCTATCGAGAAGCCAATCAAAGCCAGGAGCTGCTGTTCGACTTAATGCAATAGCTGCGATTACAAATACAACAGCCGCAGCAACTAATTTAACTATTGGAGCGATTTCTAGAGAACCTCCAGCAGCAAGAGCTACAACTACAGCCAAAATAACAATACCTAAAATATCATCTAATACTGCGGCTCCAATAACAATTTGGCCCTCCCTGGTTTTCAAATATCCTAATTCACCAAAAACACTTGCTGTAATACCTATACTTGTAGCCGTCATCGATGCTCCTGCAAAAACTGCAGGTATCAGATCTACCTGAAAAATAAACATTAATCCAAAAGTACCAAAAGCAAAAGGTAATATAACCCCCGCCATAGCAACAGTAAAAGCTTGAGCTCCAACTGCAACTAATTCTTCTAATTCGCTTTCTAAGCCTGTCAAGAAAAGTAACGCATATAATCCAAGTGTTGCAACCGCTTGAAGAGAGGGAAAACTCTCGAAATAAACGTCAGGAACAACCTCAGGGGGTATTGACGCTAACGAACTTATTACATTGACTAACCCTTGATTTAATTCAGTATGAGCAGAGGGTGGTATAAGTAAATGAAAACCAGATGCTCCTATAACAACCCCTGCCAATAGCTCACCCACAATTGTAGGTAAACTTAGTCTTACTAACACTTCGGCTAATGCTCTTGCAGCTAAAAAGATTAATAGAAATCTAATAACTCCTATAAGCGTCTCAGCAACTTCTAAATCATGTGCACTTAATTCAGCAAGTAAAGAATACATTTTAAATGCGAGAAAAATTGAACTATCTAATTGGAAGATAGTTTATGATGGGCCCACTTTACGAAGTCTGTAAAAAAAAGAAAAAATACTCAACAAGTGTGGATCTGAAGTTACAACAAAGAATTTGTAAAAAAAATGGCTAACGTCATATATATGTTAAAACCCATGAATTCCAACGAACCCTTTGATCTACGCTTGCCTACCCCAGGCTGCTATCTAGATCCTGAGAAAGCTGGCATGGATTCGGATGCGCTCTTCAAAGGAATGACAGCGCACTTGTTCTTTACTCTTGGTAAATTAGCGACCTCGGCAAGCCCTCATGACTTGTATATGGCTTTGAGTTATGCAGTGAAGGATAGATTGATGACAAGATATTTAGCTAGTCAAGAAGTAATACGTAAGAAACCTCAAAAAACGGTTGCATACTTATCAGCAGAATTTTTAATCGGTCCACAATTAAGCAACAATTTATTAAATCTTGGCATTACTCAAGAAGCAGAAGACGCCTTAAAAAGGTTTGGGATAGAATCATTATCAACAATTCTTGAAGTCGAAGAAGAACCAGGTTTAGGTAATGGCGGATTGGGAAGACTTGCAGCATGTTATATGGAATCTTTAGCATCCTTACAAGTTCCTGCTGTAGGTTATGGAATTAGATATGAATTTGGCATATTTAATCAGTTAATACGAGATGGTTGGCAAGTTGAGGTTACTGATAAATGGCTTAAAGGTGGCTGGCCATGGGAGTTACCTCAACCTGATGAATCTTGTTTTGTTGGATTTGGAGGAAGAACTGAAAGTTATAGAGACGATAAAGGAAACTACAGATCAAGATGGGTTCCTTCTGAACATGCAATTGGGGTTCCTCATGATGTTCCCGTATTAGGTTATAGAGTAAATACTTGTGACAGATTAAGATTATGGAGAGCTGATGCGACAGAAAGTTTTGATTTTTATGCTTTCAATATTGGTGACTACTATGGTGCTGTTGAAGAAAAAGTTGCTTCTGAAACTTTATCAAAAGTTCTTTACCCAAATGATGGAACAGATGAAGGGAGAAGATTAAGACTCAAACAACAACATTTCTTTGTTAGTTGTTCTCTCCAAGATATGTTGAGAAGTCTGGAAAAAAGATCTATCCCAATAACAGAATTTGCTCAACATTGGACTGTTCAGTTAAATGACACTCATCCTGCTATTGCCGTTGCTGAATTAATGCGACTATTAATAGATCAGTATCAAGTAGGATGGGATAAGGCATGGAATATAACAACTTCTTCAGTAGCTTATACAAATCATACATTACTTCCAGAAGCATTAGAAAAATGGGATTTAAGCCTTTTTAGTGATTTACTTCCTCGCCACCTAGAAATTATTTACGAAGTTAATTGGAGATTTTTGCAGCAATTAAGACTTCGTTATCCAGGTGATGACAAGATTTTACAAAAGCTATCAATAATTGACGAAGAAGGTTCAAAGTCTGTGAGAATGGCTCATTTAGCAACCATTGGAGCTCATCATATTAATGGGGTTGCTGCGCTTCACTCAGATCTCATCAAAAGGCAACTTCTTCCAGAATTTGCAGAACTTTGGCCAGAAAAGTTTACAAATGTAACTAATGGAGTAACTCCTAGAAGATGGGTCGCATTAGCCAATCCATCCTTATCAAATTTATTAGAAAAAGAGGTAGGTCCAAATTGGATTACCAATATGGAACTTTTGAAGAAATTGGAAAAGAAAAAAGATGATGCAAATTTCTTACAAAAATTTGAAGAAACTAAATTAATAGGAAAACGTAAACTTGCTAGTTTTATCCATTCTAAGACAGGAATTCTTGTTGATCCTTCAAGTATGTTTGATGTTCAGGTAAAACGAATTCATCAATATAAAAGACAACATTTAAATGCTTTGCAGATCATTGCTCAATATTTAAGAATTAAAAATGGGGCAAGTAACTATAAAGCTCCCCGAACAGTAATTTTTGGTGGTAAAGCTGCTCCTGGTTACTTTATGGCTAAATTGATGATCCGCTTTATTAATGGTATCGCCGATGTCGTTAATTCAGACCCAGACATGGATGGTCTTTTAAGAGTAGTTTTCTTACCCGATTATAATGTGAAGCTTGGGGAAATAGTTTATCCTGCAACAGATCTATCTGAACAAATTTCAACTGCAGGGAAAGAAGCTTCAGGTACAGGAAATATGAAATTTGCTATGAATGGAGCTTTGACTATAGGAACGCTTGATGGAGCAAATGTAGAATTGAGGGATCTAGTAAAGAAAGAAAATTTCTTCCTTTTCGGAAAGACTGAAAGTGAAATAATGAATTTAAAAAACAATGGCTATTCTCCTAAGTCTTTCATTAATAATAGTCCTGAGTTAAAAGAAGTAATTCGTTTAATAGAAATAGGGCATTTTAGTAACGGAGATAAGGAATTATTCAAACCTTTATTGAATAGTTTGACCGGGAATGATCCATTTTTCGTAATGGCTGATTTCGAAGACTATTTAAATAAACAAGATGAAGTGAGCAATTGCTGGAATAATAAAAAAGCATGGAATAAAATGGCTCTATTAAATACTGCAAGATCTGGATATTTTTCTTCAGATAGATCAATTAGAGAATATTGTGATTCTATTTGGAAAGTTTCACCTATGCCAGTTGAAATTACATGTGATATTGAAGAAGTGACTAATTAGAATTATTCTTATCAGGTAAATCTGGTGTTTGATGAAATAATCTATTTAATATTAATCTATCAATATTTAGTGGATCCGGAGCCAACTTCTTCGATATTTCTTGAAATTTGGCTTCAATATTTTCAGAAACTTTAATATCAAAAATGCGCTCCATTAAAGCTTCAATCGAATACAAATAAGCATTAACATTTTCTAATTCATCTATTGCATTTGTAATTTCTGTTTCAGAGAGATGTTTATCATCTTTGACAAGATTATCTTCAACACTTTTGTCAGATTGTTGCCTTTGTAATTCTTCAGTTACTCTGCTACAAAGAGTTCTAAAAGATTGTATGGATGCCCAATTTAATTCCTGTTGCTGTTTGAAAGTAGGAAATTCTCGTAGTAAACGATCATGTTCTTTATAGAATTTCTGACAATCAGGACATTGACATGGTTCTTCTTTCAAAAGAATAAATAACTCTTTTTATATCATTGCACTATTTAGGCAATATTGTAGGTCCATCCAATAATTCGTCATTTTCATCAAGAGAATCTGGACTATCAGGTAAAGGGATTTCAATACTAGTAACTAAAGTAATAACATCTCTTAATCTCATTGAATCTGCAAACCATCCCATTGCCTGTTCAGCGTCTCCTCTCTTTTCTGCGTCATTTGCTTGATCTTCATGAGCTTCTGCTAATAAAGAAAGCCAACACAAACATCTTGCTTGAACTATTGAAAGGTCTAGATCATTTGGTTGAGATTTAGAAATACGTTCATGCTCTTGTTGTATTAAGAGTTTTAGACGCATATCGTGAAGCTTAGCCATAAAAGCTTTATTACTAAATACACGCTAGCTAGAGAGTTGTAAATTTGCACACATACTACATATAGTTTATTAACTTTAACGGGACTGGAGGGAGTCGAACCCACGACCTACGGTTTAGGAAACCGTTGCTCTATCCTACTGAGCTACAGCCCCAAGAGATGTTTTTTGGTGTAATAGGCATTATGCTAAAGGAAAGCAGGAGAGGCAATCGCAAAAAAGTTTTATTTCGTTTTGAAAATAAAACTTTTTTGAGGAAAGTCCGGGCTCCCATATGGTCAGGCTTGCTGGGTAATTCCCAGTGCGGGCAACCGTGAGGATAGTGCCACAGAAACATACCGCCTAATACTTTCTTAGTATGGCAAGGGTGCAAGGGTGCGGTAAGAGCGCACCAGCAACATTGAGAAGTGTTGGCTAGGTAAACCCCGGCTGGGAGCAAGGCTTAGTGGATTTATGACCATTAGAAAATCTACTTATGAGCGCCGCTTGAGGCTGTGAAGTAATTCCAGTCCTAGATAGATGATTGCCCATCTTAATTACGATGAACAGAACCCGGCTTATGACCTGCTTTCTAATTAATGAAAACATCTAATCTATATGAATAACGTTATTGAAAAAAAAAGGACTGAACAAATTATTCAGTTTTTGAATTCGCTAGATATTGACTCAAAAAGATTTTTTGAAATTATAAACAAAAAAGATCAATTGATAATTTGTACTTTCAATGAAGCATTAACCCACTCTTCAGCAGATAAAATAGTTAATTATGAAAAATTAGAATTCTTTGGCGATGCTGTTCTCAGATTATCGGCATCAGATTTCATAGAAAGAAAATATAAAAACATGAGTGTTGGAAATAGATCAGAACTCAGATCTCAGCTAGTAAGTGATGAATGGTTAACTGAATTAGGTAAAAAAATCTTTATCGAAAAAGTTATAGTTAAAGGTCCAAAAGCAATTGGTGACGAAAATTCAAAAGACACTATAATCGCAGAAACTAGCGAAGCATTAATAGGAGCAATATATAAATGTTTTAACTCAATACATGAAGTCAATATTTGGTTAGACAATTTTTGGGAAAAAGATGCAGAATTATATTTAAAAGCCCCACATAAATATAATGCCAAGTCAGCGTTACAAGAATGGTGTCAAAAGCATGGGTTTGATTTACCTATTTATAAGATATATGAGGTGTCATCAAGTCACGGGGATCCAAAAAGATTTTCTTGTGACATATATCTTAATGGATCTAAAGAAGCCAGTAGTTTCGGTAATTCTCACAAAAAGGCTGAAAAAAATGCCGCAACTATTTTAATAGAAAAAATTTTTCAGAAAGAACAAAACTAATTCCTCAAACTAGTTCTAAATTATTTAATTTAAATGTTACGAGCTTATCCCAATTTCCTCCTTCAAAAAGAACTGCAGCTTTTTTTTTGGTTACTCTCTGTACAAATCCTTTATATCCTCTATAAATAGAGTTAACATCTTTAACAATTACTATAGAACCTGGAAGTATTGGTTTATTCGATAATTCCATAGAAATAATTTACCTACATACTATGATAAATCATGATGAATGGTTGATTGTTGGATTAATAACATCTCCTCAAGGAATAAATGGGAAAATTAAAGTTAAGTCTCTTAGTGATTTTGAAGAAAGATTTACAAAACCTGGTATTAGATGGATACAAAAAGAAACCGAGTCTCCTAAGAAATTACAACTTATATCTGGTTTCCAAAAACCTGGCAAAGAATCTTTCGTAATTACATTTAAAGAAATAAAAAATAGAAATGAAGCAGAAAAATTAAAAGGATATAAGTTACTTGTAAAAGTTGATGAAATTCCTAAGTTAAATAAAAATGAATTTCACTTGACCGAACTAATGAATTTAAAAGTGAAAATTTTAGAAAATAACAAATTAAAAATTATAGGTAAAGTTGTAAATTTAGAAAACGAAAAAAATAATTTACTTGTAATTAAACTTCTAACAAATGATAAAGAGGTTCTTGTCCCATTTGTTAAGGAAATTATTCCAGAAATTGATATAAAGAATAAATTTTTAATAATTACTCCTCCGCCAGGCCTTTTAGAATTATGAAACTTCATGGGAAATTCATTTTAATGAATCCCACCCAAGAGCTATTCCACTGTTACACTTTTAGCTAAATTTCTTGGTTGATCTACATCGAGGCCTCGATGAGCAGCTATGTGGTAACTCAATAATTGGAGAGGGACTATAGCAAGCAATGGTGAAATCCACTCATTTGTTGAAGGGATGGCCATTAAATAATCAAAGATTTCAGTTCCCTTACATTTGGGGGCAACACCAATTAAATATGCATCTCTCGCTTTAGCTTCTTGCGCATTACTGATGACCTTATCAAATACTTCTCCAGGAAAAGCTATTGAAATTACAGGTACTTTTTTATCTAATAAAGCTATTGGTCCATGCTTCATTTCACCAGCAGGATATCCTGCAGCATGAATATAACTAATTTCCTTTAACTTTAAAGCCCCCTCAAGTGCAATAGGATAATTTATTCCTCTTCCCAAAAAAATAACATCTTTAATATTAAAAAACTCATGCGCAAGTTTTTCTGAAGATTGATTATGTTTTTCTAAAAGTTCTTCAACTAATGGGGGTAGTTTAGTTAATTCTGAGATTAATTGACTAATAGTTTCATTACTTTGACTTTGTTTAATTTGAGCAAATTTAATAGCTAAGCCATAAAAAGAAAGTAGTTGCGCAAAGAAAGTTTTTGTAGCAGCAACTCCAATTTCAATTCCAGCACCGATATCAATTATATTTGATATCTGTCTACCAATTGAACTTTCAATTCTATTTGTAATCGCAACTAAATTTGGTTTGTAACTTTCATCTCCCATTGAGGCTCTTCTTTGAATTTCCATCTTTATAGCGGCGATAGTATCAGCTGTTTCTCCTGACTGAGTTACTCCGATCGTTAAAGTATTAGGAAGTAATGGTGGTGGTGAATATCTAAATTCACTTGCAAAAAAAACATTTGTAGGTATACCTGAAAATTGCTCTAACAAAAATTTACCAACCATCGCAGCATGCTTACTAGTACCACAAGCAACAATTTCAATCCTTTCAATTGATTCAAAAAACTTTGTATCAAAGGGGTATTTTATTTGAAATTTACTAGTCTTTAAATCTTTAATTAAATATTTTTCTAACCAATATTTTGCAATTTCAGGCTGATCGTAGATTTCTTTTAACATGTAATGTCTGAAATTGTTTTTATCAATTACCTGCTCTGCAATTTGTAAAGAAATCGGATTTCGATATTGTCTTTCATTATTTGAATCATAAATTTCTATTCCTAAAGGTGTTAAAAGAGCTATTTCCCCATCTTCCAAAGGTAAAATAATCTTTGTGAAACTTGCTATAGCTGGGGTATCACTTGCGCATATAAATTCTCCTTCTCCTAAACCAATTATTAAAGGCGCCTGCCTCCTAGCAACTACTAATGAATCTGGGGCGCCAGACCAAATTACCGCTAAAGCATAAGACCCTTCCAAATCAGAAATTACATTTCTTACAGCTACTAGCAAAGTTGAGCCGTTATTTTCAAGATTGAGTTGACTTAAAGCAATTAATTCTTTTTGAATTAAGTGTGGAATAACTTCTGTGTCAGTATCAGAATCAAAAGAAATTCCTTCTTTTTCTAACTTACTTTTTAATTCCTGATAATTTTCTATTATCCCATTTTGTACAACTGCAACTTTTCCTAAGCTATCAAGATGTGGATGTGCATTTTTGACCTCCGGTTTTCCGTGAGTCGCCCAACGAGTATGACCTATTCCTACAGTTCCTGGTATTTCGGCATTTTTTAAATTATTTTTTAAATTATTAAGTTTTCCCTCTGCCTTATTACAAACTATATTTTTTGTTTCAGAGCTTATTACAGCTATTCCTGCAGAATCGTAACCTCTGTATTCAAGTTTTTCTAAACCATTTATTAATAACGGTAACGCTTTTTTATAACCAGTAACAGCAACTATTCCACACATATATCTAATTTTTTCCAATAATAATTGAAATAAATTAAGTATTCAACAAAATATGGACTGTCTTAAAACTGCACTATAAAATTAATAAGCTAAACCCATACTTCTTGATGTCTCATCTCCTAAGTAGACTCTAATACTTAAAAAATCTGTTGGGCATGCCGTTTCACACCTTTTACAGCCTACACAATCCTCTGTTCTTGGAGATGAGGCTATTTGTCCGGCTTTGCAGCCGTCCCAAGGAACCATTTCCAAAACATCTAGTGGGCAAGCCCTTACACATTGGGTACATCCAATGCATGTGTCATAAATTTTAACTGCGTGTGACATGTAAAAATTGTCTTTGAGAACCTCGTAATATAATACTATTACCTTACAAAGAAATTAAAAAAATTAAGATATGCTTCACTCTTGTTAACTCTAGGGCATAAAATCTTATAGATAATTAGTAAATTCCATAAACTTATGTCACAAGAAGAAATCCTTCAAAAAGTTTGCTCTATTGTTTCTGAGCAATTAAGTGTTGAATCTGGAGAAGTCAAATCTGATTCCAATTTTCAAAACGACTTGGGTGCAGACTCCCTAGATACTGTGGAGCTAGTAATGGCACTCGAAGAGGCATTTGATATCGAGATACCTGACGAAGCAGCTGAAGGTATAGCAACAGTAGGTGATGCTGTTAAATTCATCGAAGCAAAAAAAGGTTAATTAAGGATGCCAAATTTCCATCGAGTAGTTGTTACTGGTATTGGAGCAGTAACTCCAATCGGTAACAACATTGATGAATATTTACTCGGCCTTCAAACAGGGACAAATGGAGTTTCAGGTATCACTCTTTTTAATCCTGAAGAACATCCCTGCAAATTTGCAGCAGAAGTTAAAAATCTTCAACTCGAAAAATTCATTGAACCAAAAGAATCAAAAAGATGGGATCGCTTTTCTCAATTTGGGGTCGTAGCGGCAAAACAAGCCTTCAATGATTCTGGACTTGAAATAAATGAATCAAATGCATCAAGGGTTGGTGTAATTATTGGCTCAGGGGTAGGGGGCTTATTAACAATGGAAAGTCAAGCTCAAATATTGAGTCATAAAGGGCCTAGAAGAGTAAGTCCATTTACAGTTCCAATGATGATTCCCAATATGGCAACGGGCTTAGCTGCTATTGCTCTTGGAGCAAAAGGTCCCAGTTCTGCTGTGTCTACAGCCTGTGCTGCAGGATCCAATGCCATTGGAGATTCTTATAGATTATTACAACTCGGAAAAGCAGATGTAATGATTTGCGGAGGAGCAGAGGCAAGTATCACTCCACTTGGCGTAGCAGGCTTTGCGAGCGCAAAAGCTCTATCTTTCAGAAATGATAGTCCCAAAACTGCAAGTAGACCTTTTGATGCTGAAAGAGATGGATTTGTGATAGGGGAAGGTTCTGGAATACTTGTTTTGGAAACTTTAGAAAATGCAAAGAAAAGAAAAGCAAAAATCTACGCAGAAATTATTGGATATGGAACTACTTGTGATGCCCATCACATCACCTCACCTTCTCCGGGTGGGACTGGTGGAGCAGCAGCAATCAAGCTTGCCCTTGATGATGGTTCAATCACTCTTGATCAAGTTGATTACATAAATGCTCATGGAACTAGTACCGCAGCAAATGACAAAAATGAAACTTCTGCAATTAAATCCATATTTAAAGACAGATCTTACCTTATTCCTGTAAGCTCTACTAAGTCGATGACTGGTCATCTGTTAGGGGGGTCAGGAGGTATAGAAGCGGTAGCTTGTATTCTTTCTTTGACACATAATTTTATCCCTCCTACAATTAATTATGTTAATCCTGATCCAGATTGTGATCTGGATTATGTACCAAATCACGCCAGAGATGCTCAAATAAGAGTCGCTCTTTCAAATTCATTCGGCTTTGGTGGTCACAATGTTTGTTTAGCTTTTAGCAAGCTTAATTGATGAAAACCAATTCTACATTCCCAAATTATCTCATTTAAAACAATGGTCGCTGCATCTGTTTCATTAGAATCTTTATGTGTCAATAGTATAAGAATGTTAGCTGTAGATGCAGTAAATAAATCTAATAGTGGGCATCCCGGTTTACCGATGGGTTGCGCTCCTATGGGTTATGCATTATGGCAAAATATTCTTAATCACAATCCCAATAATCCAAAGTGGTTCAATAGAGATCGGTTTGTATTATCTGCGGGACATGGATGTATGTTGCTTTATTCCCTATTGCATCTAACTGGGTATAAATCAGTTTCCATTGAAGATATCAAGGAATTTAGACAATGGGGGTCTAAAACACCCGGGCATCCAGAAACATTTGAGACTGAGGGGGTTGAAGTAACAGCAGGACCATTAGGTGCGGGGATTTCTAATGCAGTTGGTTTAGCAATTGCTGAAACCCACTTAGCCGCAAAATTTAACAAGCCAGACTGTGAAATTGTTGATCATTACACTTACGTCATAATGGGCGACGGATGTAATCAGGAGGGTATTGCATCAGAAGCATGTTCACTTGCTGGACATCTTAAGCTTGGCAAATTAATTGCTTTGTATGATGATAATCAAATCACAATTGATGGACGTACAGATGTTTCATTTACAGAAGATGTTTTAAAAAGATATGAAGCGTATGGATGGCATGTTCAACATGTTGAAGATGGCAATCATGATGTACAAGGAATTACCAAAGCGATTGAAAGTGCTAAATCTGTAAAAGATAAACCTTCTCTAATCAAAATTTCTACAACGATAGGTTATGGGTCTCCAAATAAATCTGATACTGCAGGTATTCATGGCGCTGCTGTAGGCGAAGAAGAAGCTTCTTTGACTAGAGAGTTTTTAAATTGGGAATACCCTCCTTTTGAAATCCCTGATGAAGTTTATACCCAATTCAGACAAGCTATTACAAAAGGTGAAGAATCTGAGAAAGAATGGAATTTAAAATTCAAGGGTTATCAAAATTCATATCCTTCTGAAGGTAATGAATTAAAAAGAATGATACAAGGTGATTTACCAGAGAATTGGGACTCAGACCTGCCTTCATATACTCCGGACGATAAGGGTTTAGCAACAAGAAAACATTCTCAAATATGCTTGGGAGCTCTTGGCCCTAATCTACCTGAATTAATTGGAGGGTCTGCTGATTTAACACACTCAAATTACACAGACATAAAAGGAGAAACAGGCTCATTTCAGGCACATTCTCCAGAAAAGAGATATTTACATTTTGGTGTAAGAGAGCATGCCATGGCAGCAATATTAAATGGAATTGCTTATCACGACAGTGGACTAATACCTTATGGAGGTACTTTTCTCGTTTTTGCAGATTACATGAGAGGTTCAATGAGACTTTCTGCTCTCAGTGAACTTGGTGTTATTTATGTACTTACTCATGATTCAATTGGAGTAGGCGAAGATGGTCCAACACATCAACCTGTCGAAACCATTCCTTCTCTTAGAGCAATGCCAAATATGCTAGTTTTTAGACCAGGAGATGGTAATGAAACTAGTGGTGCTTATAAGATTGCTATTAAAAACAGAAAAAGGCCTTCAGCACTCTGCTTAAGTAGACAAGCCATGCCTAATCAAGAGAACACCTCTATTGAAAAAGTTGCATTAGGTGGATACATAGTTTCCGATTGTGAAGGGACTCCTGAAGTAATATTTATCGGTACTGGTAGTGAACTAAATTTGTGCATTGAGGCAAGTAAAGAAATCTCAAAATCAGGGACAAAAACAAGAGTTATTTCAATGCCATGCGTAGAGCTATTTGAAGAGCAGGATCCCTCTTACAAAGAAAGTATTTTACCTAGCAGTGTCAAAAAAAGAGTTGTAGTTGAAGCAGCACATTCATTCGGATGGCATAAATATACTGGACTTGATGGCATTTGTATAACTATGGATAGATTTGGTGCCTCTGCTCCTGGCGGAAAATGTATGACCAGTTTCGGATTTACAGTTGAAAATGTTATAAATAAAACTAGAGAAATTTTATAGGCGCCAACTAAACTTTAATGTCACATTTTGCGAGTTTATTATTCAATTGATCAAGTGTTTCATCAGAAATTTTTGAATTCATGGGGCAATGCTTAGGACCACACATTGAACAGAACTCAGCTTTTTTAAATATTTCTTCTGGTAAAGTTTCATCATGATATTGTTTAGCCCTTTCAGGATCTAAAGAAAGTTCAAACTGTTTATTCCAGTCAAAAGTATATCTTGCGTGACTTAGCTCATCATCTCTATCACGAGCCCCCGCTCTATGCCTAGCGATATCTGCTGCATGTGCAGCGATTTTATAGGCTATTAACCCCTCTCTTACATCTTCAGCATTTGGGAGACCCAAATGCTCTTTAGGAGTGACATAACATAACATCGCAGTTCCGTACCATCCTGCCATTGCAGCGCCGATAGCACTTGAAATATGATCATAGCCAGGAGAGATATCAGTTACTAATGGTCCTAGGACATAAAAAGGAGCTTCTGAACATTCTTCCATCTGTTTTCGAACATTAAACTCAATTTGATCCATAGGGACATGCCCTGGACCTTCCACCATAACCTGAACATTATGAGCCCAAGCTCTTCTTGTAAGCTCACCCAATGTTTTCAATTCAGCTAATTGAGCATCATCTGATGCATCATGTAAACATCCCGGTCTAAGTGAATCTCCTAAAGAGAAAGTACAATCATATTTTTTGAAAATTTCACAAATATCATCAAATCTTGTATACAAGGGGTTTTGCTTAAAATGATGCAACATCCATTGAGCAAGAATTCCTCCACCTCGACTAACGATGCCAGTAATTCTTCCTTTTACTTTAGGTAAATGTTCTATTAATAAACCAGCATGAATCGTTTGATAATCAACTCCTTGCTGACAATGTTTTTCAATAATATGTAAGAAATCGTCTTCTGTTAATCTGTCTATAGATCCATGAACACTTTCTAAAGCTTGATAAACTGGAACAGTACCAATAGGGACAGAAGATTCTTTGATAATTGCTTGTCTCACCTCATCAAGATTTACTCCACCCGTAGATAAATCCATAACTGTATCAGCACCATATTTGACCGCTAACCTAAGCTTCTCAACTTCTTCATTTATATCACTTGCATTGGGGGAAGCACCAATATTTGCATTTACTTTGCATTTAGAAGCAATACCAATCGCCATTGGTTCAAGATTTACATGATTTATATTAGCTGGAATTATTAATCTGCCCCTTGCAACTTCTTCCATAATTAATGAAGATGGAAGGTTCTCTTTTTGAGCAACATAGTTCATTTCTTCAGTTATAATTCCATTTTTAGCAAAATTCATCTGAGTAATATTTTTTTGTCCAAGGCGAGGCTTTATCCAAGAATTTCTCATAACTTTTTAAATTTAAATTGTTTATTACTAGAGTTCGATCAAATTGATACTTCCCTTCGTCAGGTTTAACTGTTTCAGGTTCGAAGGGTATGATCTCAGCCAAGTTTTATACTTAGCACCCCTAGCTTTAATTTTAAAATAGCTCTTTTTTAAAAATAGTCATCTTATGTTTCTGAAAAATACAGAAAAATCATTATTTGATGTTTTTATAAGATTTGATTTTATTTAAAATTCTTTTTCTCTTAAGTCCTCTACTGATTTCTTTCTCCGAAATTATAAAAATTCCCATCAACCCTATTGGCACATAGAATATATTTTTGCCATCTTTTCTGAATAAGAATCCTATTATTGATAAAAAAATCATTAAAGGTCCTACAAATGAAAAGATATAAGATTTTTCAAATTTCATAAATATAACTTTACCAAATTAATTATTTAATTTTAATATGGTTCCTGCTATTACTTTGATTCCTATACTGATAGCTCTTTCATCCGGATCAAATTCTGAGCTATGAAGTGGAGCACAACCTGTATCACGAGCAACACCCAACCTAAACATTGATCCAGGTACTTCATTTAAAAATTCAGCAAAATCCTCAGCTCCTAAGGACGGTTTTTGCAATTCGATAACATTTTCCTGACCTAATATTTCAATTGAAGAATTCCTTAAAAGTTTATTTATTCCTAAATCATTATTTACTGGTGGGACAATCTCTCTAAACTTTACTTTAACTTCAGCTCCACAACTATTTGCAATAGAAGAAATATTAAAATTAAGCCAATCCCCCATCTCCCTAAATAATTGCAAGTTTGTACATCTAATTGTTCCAGTTAAATTAACCTTTTCACACAAAATATTATATGCATTACCCCCGTTGATTTTTCCAAAAGTAATGACAACAGGATCTAGAGGATCTAATTTTCTGGTTATTGCTTCTTGAATACCAGAAATAACTTTTGATGCAGCCCAAATAGCATCTACACCTTCATGAGGTCTCGCACCATGTCCTGATTTTCCTATTATCTCAATTGAAAGTTCCCCGGCCGCTGCTGTTAGACTTCCTTCCTTAATCCCAACAGTACCGACCAATAATTCAGGAAAAACATGTACGCCCAAAATTTGTTTTAAACCATCAGTTACTCCATCCTCAATCATCCACCTGGCACCACTCGCAATTTCTTCAGCAGGTTGAAAAATTAGTCTTATTCCAAATTTTAGTTTTAAATCCTTAATAATTTTTGCCACCCCCAACCCAATACATGTATGTATATCATGCCCACAAGCATGCATAACCCCATCAATTTTTGAAGAAAAACTTAAATTAGTATTCTCAGAAATCGGGAGAGCATCCATATCAACTCTCAAACCTACAAAACCTTTATCTTTGGGACCAAAATCGGCTACAACTCCTGTTCTTCCTACAGATTCTGTCACTCTCCAGCCAATATTTTTCAAATAACCGCTGATTAAAATTGCCGTTTGATTTTCTAATCCACTTAATTCTGGATGAGCATGAATATGCCGTCTAATACTAATAAGTTCATCGTTGAATGAATCAATTTTTTTTAACAATTTATGTGTATCCATCTATTATTTAAGAGCTATAAATCTCATCAAATCTTTAGTTGGTTTTTGAGGCCATCTTCGAACTTTGATTAACCATTCCTCATCAGCATATCTTGAGTCTAATTCCATAACTGCTATCCAGTTACTTTCAGCTTCACCAGAAATCCCTTTTGACCATTCCAAGGCTGTTAATGCTGCTCTCGCATCGGCAAAAGTTGGATAACGCCTAATCAATTTTTTTAATTCTTTTTCACTCTCTTCCATTTTTCCTAATTGATAGTCGGCCAAAGCCATACTTGATCGTGCCATAGCGAAACCAGTATTTGATTCTGAAGCTTGAGAAAACAAATCCCTTGCACTCTGCCAATCTGACAAAGAACCTTCAACATTAGCAAGATTATATAAAGCAGAAAAATTATTTTTATCTTTCGAAATCACATATAGATAATCATTTTTTGCCTGTAACCAAAGACCTAGAGATTCTTTTACTATACCTCTATTAATATAGGGATCTAACTCATTAGGATCTAAAGCAATGGCCTTATCTTGATCCTCTATTGCGCCTTCGGGATCACCAATAACAAGTTTTATATTTCCTCTGTTACTTAAAGCAGCTGCATCATCAGGAAATAATTCCAAATAATTATTCCATTGTTTTAATGCGAGATTAAATTCTCCGCTGGAACTTAAATTTAAAGCATTTTTAAAAAAATTTTCCTTTGAACTTAACGAAAAACTTGGCGAAACACATAAGATATTAATCAAAAAACAAATCAATAAAAAATAAGGCTTAATCTTTTTAGTACTTTTCATTGTTGGAACTAATATACTTTTTCCCTAAAGATGTAAGTTTTCTTCCTCGAGGAGTTCTCATAATAAACCCAATTTGAATTAAATATGGCTCAACTACAAACTCTAACATTGAAGATTCCTCGCCCATACCTGCAGCAATTGAATCTAAGCCAATCGGATTATTATTATTAAGTTTCAAAAAAGACAAGAATTTCCTATCTACATTATCCAATCCTCTATTATCAATTTTTTGAGAATCTAAAGCTTTTTCGATAATCTCAATGGAAATTTTATTAGTCTTTTTCATAACCTGAGCATAATCTCTAACTCTTTTTAATAATCGCAATGCAATTCTTGGAGTTCCTCTTGAGATCTTGGCTAGCGAGCAGCACGCATCACTGTCCAACTGAAGGTTTATCAAATTAGAAAAATTAAAAATTATTTGTTTCAATTCATCATTTGAATAAAATTCAATTTTATGACATAGTCCAAATCTATCTCTGAGTGGAGCACTAATTGATGCGAGTTTTGTTGTGGCCCCGATCAAAGTAAATTTCGGTAGATTTATTGTTCTGCAGCGAGCCCCTCTATTAGCTCCCATTGTTAAATCCAGCCTAAAATCTTCCATTGCAGAATATAAAAGCTCTTCAGTTAATTTGTTTAAACGATGTATTTCATCAATGAATAAAATCTCTCCTTCTTTTAATCCAAGAAGTAATCCCACAATATCCCTTGGTCTTTCAATTGAAGGTGCGCTTGCCACTCTACATTTTGAATTCATTTCATAAGAAATCAATAACGCTAAAGTAGTTTTTCCTAACCCTGGTTGACCATATAAAAGTGTATGTTCTAGTGCTTCTTTCCTATATTTAGAAGCATCTATAGCTATTTTTAATGAAGATTTAATTTGCTCTTGTCCAATAAATTCTTTAAAAGAAGTTGGCCGAACTATATTTAAATTCTTATTTATTTTTTCATCAGCAATTATCTTTGAATCAACTAACCTCAACTCTTTTCTTGAGCGAGGAATATTAGATTCATCTAAACTTGAAGAAATTATTGCCATAATTAAAGATTAATGGCAATTGTTCTTTGGGGAAAGATTTTTTACAACTATGATTGCAAAAGTTTCAAACAAATCAAATAAAAGCAACAAAAAAGAAGCCGTTTTTAAACGTCTTGCAGAAAATCGATATGCAAAATTTCAGTATGAAATCAGTGAAACAATCGAAGCTGGAATTGAACTTTTAGGGACTGAAGTGAAATCTATAAGAAACGGGAATGTAAATTTAAGAGATGGGTATTGTTCATTTAGAGATGGTGAAATACTTTTATTAAATGTCCACATTTCCCCACATAAAAATGTTGGCTCTTTTTTTAATCACGATCCACTACGAAATAGAAAATTATTGTTACATAAAAAAGAAATCTTTAAGCTTAAATCCAATACTGAGAAAAAGGGGTTAACCATTATTCCCTTATCTATTTATTTAAAAGGGTCATGGATAAAATTAACAATTGGTATAGGTAAAGGTAAAAAATTACATGATAAAAGACAAGCCGATAAACAAAAAGATATTAAAAGAGAAATAAAAACTGCTCTTAAGAGATAATTAAGGAACGACTTCTTTCAAATATTATTAATCAGAGTCTAAACTTACTGAATTGGGAGGAGGAGAAGGGTCCGGGTCAGCAATTAACATGTGCTGTAAAACAGTTTCAGGTCTTTCGCTATCTCTCCAGCGAATTCTATAAGCGGGCATTTTAGTCCCTCTACTCGTAGTTTGTTCAACTGGTTCCATAACCCAGCCTCTTCTTGATCGGCCTTGAGGATTTCTTTTCACTACTGCATCTGCGTGCTTGAAGCGGAAACCAACACGTTCACCACTCATTTAAAAAATTTCGTATTGGATCAATCTTTATTTTACTTCATTCGAGGTTGATTTTTCAGATTTATTAGAAGTTAGTTCTGGTTTTAACAATGGGAAGGGTATAACATCTCTTATTGAGGAACTATTTGTGAGTAACATAACAAGCCTGTCAATTCCAATTCCTAAACCTCCAGTGGGTGGCATACCTATTTCCAAAGCTTGTAAAAAATCTTCATCAATACAATGAGCCTCAAGATCACCTGCATCTCGCAAAGATTGCTGTAATTGCATTCTTTGTCTTTGATCAACTGGATCTATTAATTCACTGAATGCGTTAGCAAGTTCACGACCCGCAATAAACAACTCAAATCTTTGTACCATCTCTTTATTTTTAGGATGGCGTCTTGCTAGAGGGGATATTTCGATTGGATAATCAGTCACAAAAGTTGGTTCTATGAGTTGAGATTCAACCTTTTGTTCAAAAACTTCATTTAGAAGTCTACCTAAGGTATTTATTTTAGGCGATATTTCAATATTAATTTCCTCGGAAAACTTTTTAGCTTTATTCAAATCACCATCAAAAGAGTCAAAATCAATCCCGGTATATTCCTTAACAACATTTTTCATAGATATTCTTTTCCAAGGTTTTGAAAAATCAATTACTTTATCTTGATAATTAATAACTAAGGAATCACAGCAACTTAACACAATATTTTTGATCAAATCTTCAGTTAAATTCATCATATCTATGTAATTAGAGAAAGCCTGATAAATTTCCACTGAAGTGAATTCAGGATTATGTTTTGTACTTACGCCTTCATTACGAAAAATACGTCCTAACTCATATACTTTCTCAAACCCTCCTACGACCATTCTTTTTAAATGCAATTCCGTAGCTATTCTTAAATAAAGAGGTATGTCTAGAGTATTATGATGTGTAATAAATGGCCTGGCTTCAGCGCCTCCAGCCTCAGATTGAAGTATTGGTGTCTCTATCTCTAAAAAATTTTTTTCATCTAACCATCTTCTTATCAGACTAATACACTTTGCTCTTGTTTTAAATACAGTTTTTGATAAAGGATTAACTATTAGATCTAAATATCTTTGCCTATATCTTTTTTCTATATCTGTTAAACCATGCCATTTATCAGGCAATGGCTGTAATGATTTTGATAACATTTCCCATTTGGAGACTTTGATTGAAAGTTCACCTTTATTAGTTTTCTTAATAGTTCCAAAAACACCTATCCAATCTCCAATATCTACAATTTCCTTTAGATCTTCAAAAGAAAGCAGTTTTGCATTGATTTCATAATCGTCAATAATTCTTTTTTCTAAATACAGCTGAATCTTACCTTCTTGATCAGTAATGGTAAAAAAAGCAATTTTCCCCATCACTCTTTTTGCTAAAACTCTTCCTGCAAGAGAAACGTTTAGGTCAAACTCTTGACCATTATCTAAATAGCCGAATTTCTCATTAAGGAATCTAGTAGAATGAGATATCTTAAAAGTTTCTGCGTAAGGTTCAAATCCTTTATTAATTAGTGAATTAGCTTTTAATAAGCGAGCTTCTCTTATTTCAGACAAAATTTAACTCAATATTTATGTTTTATTTAATCAAACTATCAGACTTAGGATCAACTTGCCAAAGATGTTGCTGTTTCTCCAACTCTTTGAGAAGCATAACCTATTCCTCTAACAGTAAGAATTAACTCTGGATTTCTGGGATCAGGCTCTAGCTTTCCTCTAAGTCTAGCTACATAAACATCTACAACTCTTAAATCAGCTGCGCGTCGAGGAGGATATCCCCAAAGTTGCTCAAGTATTTCAGCTCTTGGAACTACCTTACCTGGTTCATCAAATAAAAGTTCAAGAAGACTAAATTCAGTATAAGTTAAGCTAATTCTTTCTCCAGCTCTAGAAACTTGTCTTCTATTAGTATCAACTACAAGATTTCCGAATTTCATCACACCTTTACCAGAAGGGACCTCTTTAGTTTCAGTAACTGTAATACTGGGACCCATCCGCCTCAAGATTGTGGCTATTCTGGCTTCTAATTCCTTAGGACTAAATGGTTTTGACAAATAATCGTCAGCTCCTAAATCTAAACCAGCTACCCTTTCAGAAATAGCCTCTAAAGCAGTTAAAAATATTATAGGTACTACCGATTCAGCTCTGATTCTTCTGCAAACTGCAAATCCATCCATTTTGGGAAGCATCACATCAAGAACTATTAAATCTGGAGATTCTCTATGAAAAGCTTCAAGAGCTTCTTCTCCATTAGTAGCTTGGTGAACTTGATATCCAGCCAATTGAAGTCTAGTAACTAATACTTTCAATACAGCTGGTTCATCATCAACAACTAAAATGCTTGCTTTTGACATCGAAAAAAAAATTTTTGCAAATAATTCAAAGCAAATTTATTTTGCAATGAACATCCTGTAAATATAATCTAACAATTAAAAATATAACATTATGCCCCCTAAAAGATAAATTACTTAAATTTACAAAATTATTTTATTATTGAAAAATGACTTTCTGACAATTTATAAAATTATTTAATTTTTTTAAGATTAATTATTTTGTATCTTCCTTTTGATCCTATAAAGAGACGTAAGAGTAATGAGCAAAATAATGGGGCGAATAAACCAGTGACAAAAACACTAGCAAAAATATTGCTTATGCTAGGAAAATACAAAAAAATACTACTTTGAGATGCATTTTTTATCAAGATTTGAGAAAAATATAACGAACCACATACAAAACTAGCAATTAAACAGATAAGTCCATGTCTGAAGTGACTAATTATTTTGTTACTAGAAACACTTAATTTTCCAAACCATATTCCACATAAAATCAAGCCTGGTATTTGTGTAAAACCATTATTAGGACTTATAGAATCTAAAACAAGTCCTAAACACAACCCAACTATTAGACCATCAATTGATCCATAGATCATAGACCAAGGCAATAACCAAAATAAGGGCCAATAAGGTTGAACCCCAAAAAATCCCATCCAATTCGGATCCCAAAAGTAAACTATTGGAAGAAATAAAAAAGAAATTAAAGGAAAATGTTTAATTAAGTATTTTTCCATTTAAATTTTAACTTTTACGATTTGAACCCAATCTATTGCTTGAGGTTTTCCTAAAAGCAAAAGATTTGCAGTTTTTTGTGCTTTGAATTCCGCATCAACAGATTGAATAATACCTATAGGAATATTTGGAGGCAATAAAGTGCTGGCGGGGGATGATAAAACAAAATCGCCCACTTCAATATCAACCTCCTTATTATAAAAAATTACTTTTGGATGATCATTTCCTAAGCCCACTAGTAACCCATGGCTCTGAATTCTTTCAACCCAAATCCCCACTTTACTCTCAGGAGAAGTTAATAATGTGACAGACGAAGTAAATAAAGAAGTATTATTCACTCTTCCTAATAATCCTCCAGGGCCAACAACAAAACTCCCAACTTCTACTCCGTCTTTGGAACCTTTATTTAAAATAATTTGCCTCCACCAGCTCCCTGTTTTTCTTGAAATAACAGTTGCTGAAATAGTTTCAGAGTCAGATAATCTTTGTAGTGATAAAATTTCACGTAATCTTTTATTATCTTTCTCTAGCTGTTTTAACCTTACAAAAGACTCTTGTTCAACACTTTTAGTTAAAACCTCTCTTTGAAATTGGCCTGGCCAAAACGGTTTTGAAATTAAAAAATAAAGGTCTTTATATAGAGATCCTCTGGATATTCTCACAAAAATCAAAAACAATAAAAATATAAATAAAACCCAATTCTTCTTTTTATGCCACCAACGATTAGTTGATATTCTTCGAATATCTACCATTCAATCAATCTCTGATCGCATTCCTTATAAAATCAGGAGTATCAACAACTCTTTTGAGTTTTTTGAAATCGTCTAGTACCAATCCACAACCGTTAACAACGCAAAGTAATGGATTTTCTGCTATGTGCGTAAAAATCCCAGTTTCATGACTTAGTAAATCACTAACACCTCTTACAAGGGCTCCACCTCCAGCAAGCATAATTCCTCTATCAACTATATCTGCAGCTAATTCAGGAGGGGTTCGCTCCAAAGTTCTTTTTACAGCTTCAACAATCTTACTAAGAGGTTCAGACATTGCCTCTCGAATTTCTCCTGAGGTTAAGGTGATAGATCTTGGTAACCCAGATAAAAGATGTAAACCTCTTACTTCTATAGAGGTAGTATCAAATTCGTCATCTGGAAATGCTGATCCAATTTTTATTTTTATATCTTCAGCAGTTCTCTCTCCGACGACTAAGTTATGTACTTTTTTAAGATAAATTGCTATTGATTCATTAAGTTCATCACCAGCTATTCTTACAGATTCGCTTAAAACCGTTCCACCTAGACTTAGAACTGCTACTTCAGTAGTTCCCCCTCCTATATCAACAATCATAGTCCCAATAGGTTCCGTTACTGGTAATGAAGCTCCTATTGCAGCAGCTACTGGTTCATCAATCAAATGTACCTCCCTAGCTCCAGCCAAGCCAGCTTCTCTAACTGCTCTTCGTTCGACACTAGTAACTCCACTAGGGATACCAATGACTATTCTTGGAGCTAAAAGCCCCCTCCCTTCATTGCATTTTTGAATAAAAGTTTTTATCATTTGTTCCGCCGCATCAAAATCTGCGATAACTCCATCTCTTAAAGGTCTCACGGCTCTTATATTTCCTGGTGTTCTTCCGAGCATTAATTTTGCTTCTTCACCTACTGCCAGAGGAACTCCCTCTTCAAGATCCATCGCTACAACTGAAGGTTCTTGTAAAACGACACCCTTACCTGATACATGAATAAGAGTATTAGCAGTACCCAAATCAATACCGATATCCCTAGAAAATTTAAATCTGTTAAAAATCACAATAAAAAATCTATTAAATAAATAATATATCTATTCTGTCACTACCTCTCAAAAATCTATCATTTAGTTATGAATAGCTTGCAAAACTTTAAGCAAAAACAAAAAAAATGAGTAATATAGAAAAAAATTAAATTATGGAAATTAACACTATAAATTTGGTTGGCAGAGCCGGAAGAGAACCAGATGTAAGATATTTTGAGTCAGGGAGCACAGTAGCTAACTTCACCCTAGCAGTTAACAGATTAAGTAAAGGTGATGAACCTGACTGGTTCAATCTAGAAATATGGGGTAAACAAGCACAAATAGCTGCTGACTATGTAAAAAAAGGTTCCTTGATTGGTATTACAGGAAGTTTTAAAATTGATAGTTGGAAAGATAAAAATTCAGGTGAAGATAGATTTAAACCTGTAGTAAGGGTGGATAGATTAAATTTATTAAGTTCTAGGAAAGAGACAGATAATAGTAATTTTACAAATAATAATAACTCTGGAGATATTCCTTTTTAAGATATATTTTTTTTATAAAGTCTCATAAAAAATTTTATTAACAAATAAACAATTATCAGAATTAGGATAGGTTTTAAAATATATTTAATTTGATCTAAATAAGTTTCAATAATTTGATAATTTTCACCAAATACAAATCCTGCATAAGTTAATAATGCAACCCATATCAAACTTCCTAAGCTCGTCCAAATTAAGAATTTTCTAAGAGGCATCAGTTCCATTCCAGCAGGAACTGAAATTAATGTTCTTATCCCGGGAATCAATCTACCCCAAAAAACTAATGAAACTCCATATTTATCAAACCATTTTTTACTTTTAATAAGATCATTAGATGTTATTCCTAAATATTTTCCTCTTTTATCTAAAAAGTTTGAAATTCTCTTTTCATTTGCTAATTTACCCAAATAATACCAAGGGATAGAACCTAATATCGTCCCTAATAAGCCCCAAAAAACCAAAAGATAAAAATTTAATTTTTGTTGGAAAACAAAAAATCCACCTAAAGGCATTATTATTTCCGAGGGAATCGGAGGAATGATATTCTCCAAAAACATCGCTAAACCTATCGTAAGGTAAGCAATTAATGAGTTTGTTTCTACAGCCTTACTGATATATTCAGGAATGGAAGTGAGTAAATTAATAAAAATTAAACTCAACTTTAGTATCTATATAGTTCTGGTTTATAAGGTCCTTCAACAGAAACATTGATATAGTCAGCTTGCTCCTTAGTTAATTTTGTTAACTTGGCACCAATTTTATCTAAATGTAATCTAGCAACCATTTCGTCTAAATGTTTTGGCAATACATAGACTTCTTTTGAATATTCTTCTGACTTATTGAAGAGTTCGATTTGAGCCAATACTTGATTAGTAAAAGAATTACTCATAACGAAACTTGGATGGCCTGTTGCACAACCTAAATTAACAAGTCTTCCCTCCGCTAAAAGAATAATTTTATTCCCACTTGGCAAAGTAATATGATCGACTTGAGGCTTAATATTTTCCCATGGGTAATCTTTTAAGGAAGCAACATCAATTTCGTTATCAAAATGTCCAATATTGCAAACTATCGCCTCATCCTTCATCCTTACGAGATTATCGTTAGTTATAACTTGATAATTACCAGTAGCAGTAACAAATATATCTATATCTTCAACAACATCCTCTAATGTTACAACGCTAAATCCCTCCATAGCTGCTTGAAGAGCACATATTGGGTCTACCTCCGCAACTTTAACTATTGCTCCAAGTCCTCTTAATGATTGAGCAGAACCTTTTCCAACATCACCAAAACCAATGACTAAAGCAACTTTTCCTGCAATCATTACATCTGTAGCACGCTTTATGCTGTCAACTAGAGATTCTCTACAGCCATATAAATTATCAAATTTACTCTTAGTAACTGAATCATTTACGTTTATAGCTGGAAATGGTAATGCATTTTGTTTTTGCAATTGATACAATCTTGCAACACCTGTCGTAGTTTCTTCAGTTACCCCAATAATATTTCCCTTAATACGAGAATAAAAATTACTATCCTCTAGCAATTTAGCCTTGATTGATTTAAACAAAGCTATTTCCTCTTCATTACTAGGATTATCTAAAACTGACAAATCTTTTTCTGCTTTGCTACCTAGTATTAATAAACCTGTTGCATCTCCACCATCATCCAAGATCATGTTGGGAGAATCTGTACCCCAATCTAAAATGTAGTGTGTGTATTGCCAATATTCATCTAAGCTCTCACCTTTTTTTGCATAAACGGCAATTCCTTGTTCTGCAATAGCTGCAGCAGCATGATCTTGGGTTGAAAAAATATTACATGAGGCCCATTTGACTTGTGCACCAAGTTCAACAAGCGTCTCAATCAAAACAGCAGTTTGAATAGTCATATGCAAACTACCTGCTATTTTTGCACCTTTGAGAGGCTTATCAGAATGATGCTTCTCTCTTAGTGCCATTAATCCAGGCATTTCAGTTTCAGCAATTTTAATCTCTTTACGTCCGAAATCAGATAGAGAAATATCTGTAATAACGTAGTTTGGTATAGATGTTTTAATCGAGTTAGCAATAACCATTTCTAAAAAAATTCTTATCATTTAAACTATAAATGATTTTTATGTAATTTTGTGTTTATTGGGAATTTAATAGAGACAATTCAATTAGGAAAAAAATTCGCTCAAGAATTAAATCCAAAATCAATTATTTTATTACAAGGTCCTCTTGGAGCAGGAAAAACTTCTTTTGTCCAAGGTATCGCAGATGGGCTTTGCATTAAGGAGGATATTACAAGTCCAACCTTTGCTTTATCGCATCATTATAACTCGGGAATAACTCCACTAATTCACTTAGATTTATATAGGCTAGAAAATAAATTTATGGCAAAAGAATTATTTATATCCGAAGAAGAAGAGGCTATACAAAATGAAGCAATAATGGTTATTGAATGGCCAGAGTTGATAGAGCCAGTTCTGGATAATTTCTGGAAAATAGAAATAAGTTACGCTCCAAATTTTGGGAGAAATTATAAAATCTGGGATCCTAAAAATTCATTAACCTTTGAATAATCTGGTTGCTGCTCAATCGCGCCCTCACCAAGACAAGTTATTAACCCACAAACACCTGCAAACCTAACACAATTTTGTATTTCTGATTCATTTGAGGGGTAATCAAACGAAAGTAATTGTGAAATTAATCCAGCTAAAAAAGCATCGCCTGCTCCGGTTGTATCAATAATTTTTGATGAATTAATTACTTTAGTATTCCCTTGCATACTGTTAATAAACCATTTAATGGGATTTGCTCCATCCGTAATTATCACATCAGGATGGTTTAACATTGTTTTAGATATTTCCAAAGGATTATCAGTTTTAAAAAATAAAATTGCTTCCTCTTTTGCCAACTTTAAAATATGAGCATGATTTAAAAAATTCCTAATTAAGTAAACTCTCTCCTTTTTACTAGTTTCTGATGAATCACTTGCAAAATCCCAAAAAACTTCTCGCCAGTTCAAATCAATTACTATTTTCACATGAAATTTATTAGCTAGATTTAATAGAAACTGAATAGACTCTGTTGATATTAAGGAAGATAATATAATCGTTCCACAAACAATATATTTTGTTTCTAAAAAGAGTTTTTCTAAACTTTCAACATCTTTCTTAATTTCATTAATGGCAAGCGCTTCATCAGCAAAAACTGTATTTAAACTTGTATCAAAACCAGAAAAGTATCGATCTCCATTACTATCTCTGTTTACCTTGACAATACGCGTAGGTAAATTATTATCCAATTGCAAAAAATTGGTATTGACTTCTAATTCTTTAAATTTTTCAATAAATTTTTTACCAAATTCATCATTTCCTATACGTCCAATAAATGCTGAGTTTATTTGTAATTTTCTTAATGCGCAAACAACATTTGCAGGGGCTCCTCCCAAAAAATCTGTAAATTCTTGATTTGAATTATTCTTGATTCTGTCTATTAAAGCCTCTCCAATGCAAACAACCTTTGTTTTTTTCATATTCTAAAAATTTACCTAAAATAAGAATAATTAACAAAAAACAAATATTTTTTTTTTGAATTAAAGTTTAATTAATATTTCTTCTTTTAATGGCTTTTAAATCATCCGAAACTTGGAAATGGAAGAACTGGGATATATCATGGGCCTCATCAAAACCTTCATCTAGTAATAATTTAAATATTGTATTAATCCATGGTTTTGGAGCATCAAAATGGCATTGGAGACATAATCAAAATTTCCTCGGAAATATTTATAATTGCTATTCAATTGATCTATTAGGTTTTGGAGAAAGTAGCCAACCTAGGGCCTTATTAGATTATGAATCTTATAAGGAAAATCATATTAAATATTCTTTTGACCTATGGGGTAGTCAGATAGCTACCTTTTGTAATGAGGTAATAAAATCTCCGGTTTATTTAGTAGGAAACTCAATCGGTGGCATTGTGTCTTTAAAAGCTGCCGAAATTCTGAAAGAAAATTGTATCGGCCTTGTTTTAATTGATTGTGCCCAAAGAACAATGGACGATAAAAGACTTAAAAGAAGCGATGTATTAATGAACTTATTACGTCCGGTAATAAAAACATTAGTGAGTAAAAGAATTATAAGTAACACCCTTTTTGATAGAGCTGCCAATCCAGCAGTAATTAAACAAATCCTTAAAAAAGCGTATCCCTCCGGAAAAAATATAGATGAAGAATTAATAGAAATTTTATATCACCCTTCTCAAAGAAAAAATTCAAAAGAAGCATTTCGTGGATTTATTAATTTATTTGATGATTATCTTGCAACAGACCTATTTGAAAAAGTTTATGCTCCCATTCAGTTGATTTGGGGTGAAAAAGATCCATGGGAATCCTTAAATGAAGCAAAATCTTGGAAAGATAAATATAAAAATATTAAGAGACTTGATGTTATTAAGGAAGTCGGACATTGTCCACATGATGAAAATCCTGAGGAAACTAACAATTTAATAAATCAATTTATTCAAGAAACGAAATAGGCTTCAACATTCTCACTGAGTCTACGTAAACCTCTCAAACCATCTCTTTCTAAATTTCTTACTCTATCTCTACTGATACCTAAAACACGTCCAATACCAGTTAGAGACATTGGTTCATCTCCATCCATTCCATATCTCATTCTTAAAACTCTACATTGAAGATCAGGCAGCTGATGAAGTAGAGAATGAAGATCACCTCTCATACAATCCATCTCAATTTGTTCGTCAGGCAAATCCTCTCCTCCAGCTAGTAAATCTAGTAATACTGTATCTTCGCCATCACCAACCTTAGTTTCGAGACTCACTGGCTGGCCCGCTTTGCACATTAAATCCTTAACATCATCTTCAGGTAATTCAACATATTTCGCAAGTTCGCTAATTGTAGGCGTTCTTGACATTTCTTGACTCAATTCTCGTTGCCCTTTTTTTAACTTATTAAGCATTTCGGTGATATGAATAGGTAATCTAATAGCTCTACTTTTTTCCGCAATTGCTCTAGTAATTCCTTGCCTAATCCACCAATAGGCATAAGTTGAAAATTTATATCCTCTTGCAGGATCGAATTTTTCTACCCCCCTTACCAATCCAATTGTTCCTTCTTGAATTAAATCAAGTAGTTCCATATTTCTCTTAGTATATTTTTTGGCAACACTAACAACAAGTCTTAGATTTGCAGCAACCATTCTTTCTTTCGCACGTTGACCAGCTCTGAGTCTTTTTTTAATTTGTGATGAAGATAAATTTAATTTTGCGGCTAATTCTTCAACTGAGGGTTTATTATCTGTCAATTCTATGATTTCAAGCTCAGCCCTCTCAACTTGCATGTATTCTTGAACTTGTCTCCCTAGAGTTATTTCTTGCTCATGTGATAGTAGTGGAACTCTTCCAATATCTCTCAAATATGACCTTACCAAATCTACATCGTTGCTAGATTTGAGAGAAGATATATTAGCTAATTTATTCTCAACTAATGTTTCGGATGACATAAAAGTTAATCTTGTTTTGTAAACAATACCATTAAGAAATGTAAAGTTAAACAAAAAAATCCACAAATTTACAAAAATGAGAATAAATACCTAGTGGTTTTTATAAAATAGAGGCATTCAGAAGCCAATTTGCCGTACTAAGGTAAATAAACACTCCAGCTATATCTGTCACTGTCGTAATAAATGGGGACGACATTAGAGCAGGATCTAATCCCATTCTGTCAAAAAGCAAAGGAAGAATAGCTCCCGCAGTTGCCGCTAAAGTAGTTATTGATATTAAGCTTATTCCTACTGCTGAGGCAATTAAAGGCCCCTCACCTTGCCACCAAGCGAAAGGGAAAACTACTAACATCATTAAAATTCCTAATAAAGCTCCAGTTATAGACTCCTTTATTACAGCTTTAACTGCACCTAATGATTTTAATTTTTGTGTGCTTAAGCCTCTTATAACAACCGTTGAACTTTGAGCTCCAACATTACCTCCAGTACCAATCAGCAACGGAATAAAAGCAGCTAACAAAACTATTTCTTTTAGAATTTGATCATTCATCGCAATGACTTTTGTGGTTAATCCGTTAGCAAAAACTAAAATCAAAAGCCACAGTATTCTCCTTCGAGCAATTGTAAATAAACCACTTTGAAAATAATCATCTTCATCACCAGGCTGAACGGCGCCTGCAGCATAAATATCTCGAGTGGCTTCTTGTTCAATAACATCGATCAAGTCATCAACAGTAACAATTCCCACAAGTCTTTTTTCTTTATCTACAACTGGAAGAGCTAAAAAATCATATCTTTGAATAGCTCTAGCGACCTCTTCCTGATTAGTATTAGTAGAAATATTGACGACATCTTTTGTCATCACATCACCAATAGGCCGACTAGGTTCCGCTGTAACTAAATCTCTTAAAGATAAAATCCCAGTCAAGTGTCTTTCTTTATCCGTAACATACAAGCTGTAAATTGTTTCGGTAAATGCAGCCCTTTTCCTTACTAACGACAATGCCTCCTCAGCCGTTTGCATTTCTTTTAAGTCTATGAATTCAGTAGTCATTAATCTACCCGCAGTCTCGGGCTCATATCCTAATAATTCTGCTGTTACTTTTCTTTCGCCGGGACTTAATGCAGATAAAAATTTTCTTACAACTTTTGCAGGTAACTCATCGAAAAGTTGAACCCTATCATCAGGAGACATTTTTTCAACGATTTCCAAAACTTCTCCTGATCGAAGTCTATCAAGTAGTGTTTGCTGAACAATTGGATCTAAGTATTCATAAACCTCAATTGCTTCATTTTTTTTTAATAGTCTAAATGCAAGTGCCTGCAGTATCAAAGGAAGACTTCCAATTGCATCTGCGATATCAACAGGTTGGGAAGGCTCGAGTAATAATTTTGCTTCATCATAATTTCCTGCAACAAGTAATTCTTCAAGTTGAACTGTAATCTTTCCACGAGTAGTTAAATCTGCCGATAAAGAAGTAATCACCTCGAGATTATTATTGTCTTCCATAATATTGCTCTAAATCGGGGTAACACTAGCATTATATAAAAATTAAGTCACTTTTCTACCTAGTAAAAAACCTGCGTACATTATTATTAAATTCAGTACTATTATTATATTTAAATAAAAAAATAATTTTAGAAAGTAACCTTGAATAGAAATCTCATATAAAAAAAGTACGAAACCACTAAACGAAGTAAAACAAGAACAAAAACCTGTTAATAAAATTTCTTTTTTTAACTTACTAACTCTTCTTGAAATCACAAAGCCATATACAAAAGAACCGATAACTCCTACTAGTAAATTATTATTTAAAAAGAACCTTAAAAATGAAGCTAGGTATGCAAATAATAGTATTTTAAAAAAAAAGATTTTGTTCAATTTTTAAGAATTAAGATTATAAAATATCCTAAAGAAAAAAATAAAAATGATAAAACAAAAACTTCAATATAATAAAAGATTAAATTTAAATATTTTCTTTTTTGAATTAAATTAAATAATTGGTATATAAAAGATGAAAAAGTACTTAAACAACCTAAAAAACCAACAGAAAATAATAATAAAAAATTATTATTAGTTGGACTTAATGCTACGCAAATACCCAAAAATAACGAGGATAAAACATTCACTATTAGAGTATTATTATAGTAAGTTCCTTGATTTATTTTAAAATTATATTTGATGAATAACCTTAATATTAATCCGAAAGTACTCCCCGCTAAAATATGAATAAATGCAAATTTATCCAAAATCTACATTTTTATCCAACCTTTTGTAGTCTTGTTAGGGTGATCTATAAATCGATTTGTTGCCAATTCTACTCTTGCCCAAACATCTCTCTCATTGACAACCCATTTACGTAAAATTGATAATGATTCGCCAGAGTTTAGAACCATTAATTTTTTAGCATGAGTTCTCGGATAAGAATAAAGTGAACAACTTCCATTCAATATTATTTCTTTTGAATTATTAAGAACATTATATTCATTTAAATTCCTTTGAATTCCCCCTGCAGGAAGAGTTATGGGGCCAATTAAAGCAAATCCTATTAAACAAATATTTTTTATCATATTTTTTATCATATATCTAATGTTGCTATATCTAGATTGGCACTATGAGTTTCTATAAATTCTCTTCTTGGTGCTACTTTATCTCCCATTAGAATATTAAATATTCGATCTGCTTCTAAAGCATCTTCTATTTCTACTTTTTTCATCATTCTTGTCTCAGGATTCATGGTTGTATCCCATAATTGTTTTGGCATCATCTCACCTAATCCTTTAAATCTTTGGATATTGTAGTTAGCTTTTTCTCCAAAGTCTTCAATGGTTTTTTTCAATTGACCTTCGTTATAACAATATTTATGATTTTTACCCCTTTCCACTTTATATAATGGCGGACAGGCAATATATATGAAACCTTTTTCAACCAGTTCTCTTTGATATCTATAAAAAAACGTTAGTAGAAGTGTTCTTATATGAGCTCCGTCGACATCAGCATCAGTCATTATCACAACACGATGATATCTTAGAGAATTTACATCAAACTCTTCACCCTTAATGCCAAGGCCCAAAGCAGTTATTAGTGATTGAATTTCTGTATTTTTATATATTTTAGTATCATCAGTTTTTTCAATATTTAATATTTTGCCTCTCAAAGGCAAAATTGCTTGGAATTTTCTATCTCTTCCTTGTTTAGCTGAACCTCCAGCAGAATCACCCTCAACTATATAAATCTCTGAGCCTGAAGGATCTCTTGAGCTACAATCTGCCAATTTACCAGGCAAAGTAGAGCTCTCAAGAACACTTTTTCTCCTTACTAAATCCCTTGCTCGTTTCGCTGCCTCTGCTGCATTAAAAGATTGAATTGCTTTTTCTAAAATCAAATCGAAAACATTAGGATTGAATTCCATATATTTTGTTAGTGATTCGCCTATGAGCGAATCCACTATTCCTCTTACTTCAGTGTTTCCCAATTTTGTCTTAGTTTGTCCTTCAAATTCTGGATCTGGAACTTTTACAGATAACACGACAGTCAACCCTTCTCTGATATTTTCTCCTGATAAATTTTTGTCAACTTCCTTTCGTTTACCTCTTTTTTTAGCAATGGCATTAAAGGTTCTTGTCAATACTGTTTTTAAACCTTCTATATGTGTGCCTCCGTCAATAGTTCTGATATTATTTGCAAATCCTAAAATGTTATCTGAATATACATCTGAACACCATTGAAGAGCTGCCTCTACATAAACATTATCTTTTTGAGAGTCAACATAAATAATCTCTGAATGAATCGATTCCTTTTCTTTATTGATATATTGAACATACTCTTTAATGCCACCATCATATAAGTAAATTTCTTCTTTGAAAGAACCATCTGGTAATTTTTGTCTCTCATCTATAAATATAATTTTGACGCCGCCGTTAAGATAAGCTAATTCTCGTAATCTTGAAGATAAAAGAGCATAATCAAATTCAATCCCATCAGTAAAAATAGTTGTATCTGGCTTAAAACAAATTATCGTACCTTTTCTTAAAGATTTATTCTGCTGCTTCTGAGTTTTTAATTCCCCTTTTGTTATACCTCTCTCGAATCTTTGAGTAAACTCACTTCCTTCTCTAAAGACAGTAACATTAACCCACTCACTTAAAGCATTAACCACAGAAATACCAACACCATGTAAACCACCGGAAACTTTATATCCACCACTGCCAAATTTACCCCCTGCATGAAGAACAGTAAGCACAGTTTCTAGAGCGCTCTTTCCAGTTCTTGGATGTATATCGGTAGGGATACCCCTTCCATTATCAGAAATGGAAGCTGATCCATCATCTTTGAGAACTATTTCAATTTGATCACAATGCCCAGCTAGTGCTTCATCTACTGAATTATCTACTACTTCATATACTAAATGATGCAACCCCCTTGGACCGGTCGAACCTATGTACATACCTGGTCTTTTACGAACAGGTTCTAACCCCTCTAAGACCTGTATCTGTTCAGCACCATAATCATTAGAGATTTTATTAGATCTTTTTTCCTCACTCATTTAATATAA
This sequence comes from Prochlorococcus marinus str. MIT 9515, assembly GCF_000015665.1. Lineage (NCBI taxonomy): Bacteria > Bacillati > Cyanobacteriota > Cyanophyceae > Synechococcales > Prochlorococcaceae > Prochlorococcus > Prochlorococcus marinus. The sequence goes on from NC_008817.1 coordinate 1,607,004, forward strand.
GAATAAATAATAAAACTTTTAAAATGTTATTTTTAAAAGGCCTTTCATTAAATTTACCATCGGTATAAGAGAAAGGCTTGAAGTAAATGCAAAATTTAATCACTTTAATTATATGAATCAATTATTTCTTTTCAAGAGTCACACATGCTTCCTTCAAAACCACTAGTAATAGTTTTAATCGGGCCGACAGCAAGTGGCAAAACTGAGCTAGCAATAGATATCGCTAAATATTTTAATATCCATATACACAATGTAGATTCTAGACAAATTTATAGATTTATGGACATCGGCACAGCTAAACCAACGAAAGTTCAACAAAGAGCTATAAAGCATTTTTTAATAGATGTTGAAGATCCCTCAGTAAAAGTAAATGCAAAGCAATTTCAAGAAATTGCCACAAAATCAATAAATCGAGAATTAAATCAGAAAAAAACACCCTTTCTAGTTGGTGGTAGCGGATTATATATGAATTCAATAATAAAGGGATTTTTTGCACCAGATGTTCCTCCTCAAAGTTTTCTGAGGTCCCAATTCGAAAAATTAGGTCAAGAAAAATGTTGGGAACTTCTAAAAGTTTGTGACCCTGAATTAACAAAAACAATTAATTATGCCGATCAAATAAGAACCATAAGAGGTTTAGAAGTCTTTTATGTAACTGGTAAAAGAATGTCATCTCAAAGATTCCAAAACCCTCCTCCATGGAGAATCTTAGAATTGGGTATAAATAGAGTAGATTTAAAGGAAAGAATTTTCAAAAGAACAAAAAACATGTTTGAATTTGGAATTATAGAGGAGACCAAAAATATCATTAATCAATATGGATCGACTTTGCCTTTACTAGAAACGATTGGATATAAAGAGGCAAAAAATGTAATCAAAGAAAATTTAACAATTGAAGAAGCTATTGAATTAACAACAACTAAAACAATCCAATTTGCTAAAAGACAAAAAACATGGTTCCGTAATAAGAACAATGCAATATGGCTTAACAACAAAAACCTACTAAAAGATGCAATAATTAAGATAGAGTATGCTTTAGGTTAACTTTATAAAGTATTAGATCATGTTCATCATCAAAAAATCATTTTAAGAAACTGAATGCCACCACGTCCACGCTTTGATCGCCGAGCTCCCGTTAGAGAGCTCCCAAATATTAACGAAAGAATAAAATACCCTCAATTAAGAGTTGTTGATTCAGATGGAAAACAATTAGGAGTAATAGATAGAATCAAAGCATTAGAAATTGCTAATCAGAGAGAGCTAGACCTAGTTTTAGTCAGCGAAAAAGCTAATCCACCTGTTTGTAGGATTATGGATTACGGAAAATATAAATTTGAGCAAGAAAAGAAAGCAAAAGAAGCAAGAAAAAAATCTCACCAAACTGAAGTTAAAGAAGTAAAAATGAGATATAAGATTGATAAGCATGACTATGACGTAAGAATAGGGCAAGCTGTTAGATTTTTAAAAGCAGGCGATAAAGTCAAATGTACTGTAATTTTTAGAGGCAGAGAAATTCAACACTCAAATTTAGCCGAAACACTTCTTTTAAGAATGGCTAATGATTTAGAAGAGCAATCAGAGGTTCAACAAAGGCCAAAAAGAGAAGGTAGAAACATGATTATGTTTTTAAGTCCCCGAAAAACACCTTTAATTAAAAAAGAAGAAGATGCAAAAGAAAATAATTAATCTACAAGAAATTCACCCAAAGATTATGACAGATGTTAAAGTGCCACCTAAGGTAATTTAAGAACTAAATTAGGTATTTTCTAAAGTGAGATTCCATATTCAACAAGAAATTGATATTCCGGCTTCGATACAGTTATACAATCAGATTTGCTTTGCAATTGCAGCCAGATATTATCCTCCTGGACACCGTTTGCCAAGTACTAGACAATTAGCGATGCAAACAGGGCTTCATCGTAATACTATCAGTAAAGTTTACAGACAACTCGAGATGGATGGTGTTGTTGAAGCTATAGCAGGTTCAGGTATTTATGTAAGAGACAACCTTAAAAAAAGTGATTTTAAAAAATCTTTTAATTCAAAAAACAACTCTAATCGAGCTCCTGATCAAGAAGCAAAAAAAGCAATTGATAAATTAATAAAACTTGGGTGCACTCTGCAAGAAACACGAAATTTTTTAACTTACGAAATTGATTGGCGTATAAAATGTGGGTCAAGAATATTAGTAAGTACTCCAAGGGAAGATATAGGTGCCTCCATGTTAATTGCAGAAGACCTCTCTCCAAAAATCAATGTCCCAGTTGAAGTTATTCCCATGGAGGAATTAGAAAAAGTTCTTTGCAACTCAAATAATGGAACAATTGTTACAAGTAGATATTTTTTGCAGCCTTTAGAAAAACTAGCAAAAAAATATAGAGTAAGAGCCATAGCAGTTGATTTGAGCGACTTTCAGAAAGAATTAAAGATAATAAAAGAATTACAACTTGGTAGTTGTGTTGGCATTGTGAGCATTAGTCCTGGACTATTAAGAGCAGCAGAAATTATCATACACAGTATGAGAGGAAGTGACATAGTACTTATGACAGCTATTTCGGATAACAGCAGTAAATTACTTACTCTTTTAAAATCTTCAAATTATGTAGTCTGCGACGGACCTAGTTTATCGGTTGTTGAAAATGCTCTTATCAAAAACCGTTCCCAACTAATGAGAATGCCACAAATTATATGTGCAAAAAATTACTTAAGTATCGAAACAATAAATCAATTAAAAACAGAAATAGGAGTGATTAATTAACTATGTTGAGAAATTTTAGATCGGACATTGAAATAATAAGAGAAAGAGATCCAGCAGCAAGAGGTATTTTAGAGATTTTCCTTTGCTATCCTGGTTTCCAATCAATTGTAATGCATAGATTAACTCATAAATTATGGCTATTAAAAGTACCTTTAATTCCTAGAATATTAAGTCACTTGAATAGATTATTTACTGGAATAGAAATACATCCAGGTGCAAAAATAGGGAAAAAAGTTTTTATAGATCATGGGATGGGAGTTGTGATTGGTGAAACAGCTGAAATTGGCAACAATTGCTTACTTTATCAAGGAGTTACTTTAGGGGGCACTGGCAAAAGTCATGGGAAAAGACACCCAACTTTAATGGAAAATGTAGTAGTAGGAGCAGGAGCAAAAGTCCTCGGTTCAATAATAGTTGGGCCTAATACTCGCATTGGGGCAGGTTCTGTTGTTGTTCGTAATGTAGAAGAAAATAGTACTGTTGTTGGCATCCCTGGAAGAGTAGTTCATCAAAGTGGTGTCAAAGTTAATCCACTAGCACACTCTGCGTTACCAGATGCTGAAGCCAGTGTCATTAAAAACTTAATGGATAGAATTGATCAACTCGAGAATCAAGTTCTTAGATTAAATAAAACCTTAAGAACTTTAGTGAAAACAGAATCTATGGATATTACAAAAATCGGTGATGCACAAAATATAAAAGACAAAGAAATAATAGAATTCTTAGGAGATAATTAAATTAATTTCAACTCTTAGTTTCTTTTTCACTTTGCGGTTGAAACATAAACATTGAATAAATAACATTCCTTCTCATATTTGTCATCATTTCAAGAAACATATCATAACCTTCATTTTTATATTCAATTAAAGGATCCTTCTGACCATAACCTCTTAATCCTACAGATTCTCTTAAAGAATCCATCGATTGAAGATGTTCTCTCCATAAATTATCAATTTGTTGAAGAATAAAAAACCTCTCAGCTTCTCTCATTAAACCTGGACGAAATTGCTCTATTTGAGCTTCCTTCAAATCGTATGCGATACGTAATTGCTCTTGAAGATAATTTTTTAATTCTTCAACTGATAGAACACTAACATCAGTTGATTTGAGATTATTTAATAAATAAATAAATTCTTTTACTTTAGAAATCAATTGCTCAATATCCCATTCTTCTGGAGGTAAATCAGGATTTATATAAGCTTCTACAATTTCTTCCATTGTTCTATCTCCATATCCTAAAACTTGTTTCTTCAAATCACTACCTTTTAAAACTCGTAATCTCTCATTATAAACTGCTTTTCTTTGGTTATTCATTACCTCATCATATTCAAACACTTGTTTTCTAATATCATAATAATAAGTTTCAACCTTCTTTTGAGCACTTTCTAAAGATCTAGTAAGCATTCCTGACTCAATAGGCATATCTTCATCTACCCTAAAAGCATTCATTAAATTTGCTACCCTGTCACCCCCAAATATCCTTAATAAATTATCTTCCAAGGATAAAAAGAATCTAGTACTTCCTAGATCTCCTTGTCTCCCTGCTCTTCCTCTAAGTTGATTATCAACTCTTCTTGATTCGTGTCTTTCAGTTCCAATAACATGAAGACCTCCAGCTTTTCTTACATTTTCCTCTTCATGAACTAATACCTTTTCATATTCATTTTTTACATCTGACAAAGCATCTCTAAGAGATTGTATGAGTTTATCCTCAGTAGGTGCCTTTTCAGCAGCAGTAGCAATTCTATCGTCTAATTCCAAAATAGTTAAAGTTCTCTCTCCCCAACTCTTAACAAGTTCATTAGATAATAAAGATAATTTTCTTGTCGTATCTTCTCCTAACTGACATGGGAAAAGACTGGCTCCGCTACTTTTACTATTCTTATTTGAAATTGACTCACTCTTTGAAGCAAAACCTCCACCAGCTTTTGAACTTCTTTGTTGGGGTATCGGTGGCTTATGCTCATTATCTGGTTTAACAAGTAATGGCATTAAAGTTTCTTTTAATTTTAACCTTGCCATATAATCACTATTACCACCAAGAATAATATCAGTACCTCTTCCAGCCATATTTGTAGCAATGGTTACAGCGCCTGATCTTCCTGCCTGAGCTACGATTTCTGCCTCACGTTCAACATTTTCTGGCTTCGCATTTAGTAAATTATGAGGGATTTGCTGTTCAAATAAAAGCGAACTTAATAACTCACTTTTCTCGACACTTGTTGTACCCACTAAAACAGGTCTGCCATTCCTATGTATTTCTGCTGTTTCATTAGCGACTGCTTTCCATTTTCCTATTTCTGTTTTAAAGACTTGATCAGCCCAGTCTTGTCTCTTCCTAACCTGATTAGTTGGAACAACTGTTGACTCTAACTTATAAGTTTTTTCAAATTCCACTTCTTCAGTCTTAGCAGTCCCTGTCATACCAGCTAAACCTGGATACAGCAGGAAAAAATTCTGATAAGTTATTGATGCTAATGTCTGAGTCTCAGGCTGAATTTTGAGACCTTCTTTTGCTTCGATTGCTTGATGTTGGCCATCACTCCATCTCCTTCCCGGCATAACCCTTCCTGTAAATTCATCAACTATTACTGCTTCGTCTTTCTTAATGATATAGTTTACATCCTTCACAAATAATTCTTTAGCCTTTAAAGCATTAGTAATATAATGCGCCCATGGATCTTGAGGATCATATAAATCATTAACCTTGAGTGACTCCTCACATTTAGCAAATCCTTGATCAGTCAATATACAACTACGTTGTTTTTCATCAACTTCATAATCACCCTCAGGATCAATACCATCTTTACTCAACTCTTTTGCCTTAATTAGAGATAAAGCTAATTCTGCAGCTTTTTGATATTTTTCTTGAGGTCTTTCAATTTGACCAGAAATAATCAGAGGAGTTCTAGCTTCATCAATTAAAATTGAATCAACCTCATCTATCACGCAATAATTAAATTTTCTTTGAACTACTTCTTCAATCTCAGTAGCCATATTATCTCTCAAATAATCAAAGCCTAATTCAGAATTGGTGGCATAGGTTATATCACATGCGTAATTTTTTTTTCTTTCAGCAGGACTCATGTCTTGCTGAATTAAACCTACAGATAATCCTAAAAAACGATGCACTTGTCCCATCCACTCTGCGTCTCTTCGAGCCAAGTAATCATTAACTGTCACCACATGTACACCTTTACCAGTTAAAGCATTTAGATAACAAGGCAGAGTGGCAACAAGAGTTTTACCTTCACCGGTTTTCATCTCAGCAATTTGCCCCTCATGAAGAACCATTCCACCAATTAATTGGACATCAAAATGACGCATTTCTAAAACTCTTTTACTTGCTTCTCTAACAATCGCAAAAGCTTTTGGTAATATTTCTTCTAATTTTTCATTTTGTCTTTTGATATTTATTTCTAATGAAACTTTTGATTTAAGATTATGAGTCTCATTTCTTAATTCGTCATCAGTAAGTATTGATACTTCTTCTTCTAATAAATTTATTTCTTCAACTATTGGTTGATATCGCTTTAACTTTCGTGTATTTGGATCTCCCAACAAAAGTTTTAGCATGATCGTTTGTCCTCTAAAAATTAATCCTATTACAAACATTATAAATTAGTACGTTACAACTAAATGAGTAAATCTTATATCTCTTTATTTTTTTAAAAGTTATCGATTAAGGTATTTAAGTCAAAATTCCCAAATAAGATATTACATTTATCTCAAAATTCTATAATCTCACATTAATGAACAAAGTATTTTTAATTAAGCATTCTAAAGGAGCTCTTGGATTGAGATTGTTTGGATTAGGTCCAAATCTTAAGCCCACCAACGGATTATTTAAACTAAAGCAATTTTTACATCGTAATACATTTTGGGCTAAGGATAGAACAATTAATGACCTGAAGAAATGTCTTGCTAACAGCGATATCATTATTAGTATATGGTCTAATAATCAACCAGTTGGCTTTGGGAGAGCCTTATCAGATGGTATCTACAGAGGTGTTTTATGGGATATAGTAATCGATCAAAATCATCAAGGAAAAGGCTACGGAAAAATGATTGTGAAAAATATTTTAGAGTCAAAACAAATTAAACATACAAAGAAAATTTATTTAATGACTACGAGCAAAAAATTATTCTATTCTCAACTTGATTTTAAAGAAGTTAACTCTCAAACTCTTTTAGTACGCGAAATATAAATTTCTTTTAAACTATAAGCCATTCTAAAACCAAATAATTATGTATGACATTTCTTAAACCCCTAAAAGTAAGTAGGGATCTTAAGATTTTATTTTTAAAAATTGAATAAAAAAATAACTAGACTAACCAATTAGTACTCACTGAAATTCACTATTAAGGAATAAATCTAAAGATTTGAGATTAATTTCCTTTAAAAAGTTTTTCAATAATTTAGAAATTTTTTTATCAAATTTCAATTTAAGATATAAATTTTGAATAAAGCCATCTTATGAATGGGCCTAAAACAGGTAGTGGGCCAAATGTAGGACCACAAAAATCAAAATAATCTCTATGTTCTTTTATTAATCCATTTTTTGAAAATATTAAACGTGTAATGCCCGGATAAATAAATTCTTTACCCATTATCTTTAAACCCATAGTCCACTCTATGAATCCACAATCCTCATTGATTGAAATTGCATGAGTTTCTAAAAAAATATCATCACATCTTTTAATTAACTTTTCTTGAGCCGCAATATATGCATCTAATCCTCTTGTTTCCTGAGTAGGGTCAATGAAGGTAATATCATCGTTATAGAATTCTGCCCATTTTTGTTTAGAAGGAGCATCTTGCCCATAAGGCTTATTAAATAATGCTTTTAATTCCTCTATAGAAATAGTTTTTGTCATATTTAAAACAGGATCAATTTCATCTTACACATTTTAAATAAGTTAATGACATGAATAATTTTTTTATTTTTTCTATTGATCATTATTAGGATCCCAATAACAACCTCTATCAATGCCAAAGTAACCTTTTGGTTTTTCATTCATAGAGGGATATTTCCAAAATTCATTATAAAAATTCATAAATACTGGTTCTTGGTCCCATCTCTTACCCTTGATTCCAAACATTATTTGAGTTGCGCCACCTAAATGGATACTTTTTTTTCCTAACTTTTTAATTCTTGAAGCCAAAGGAAAGCCATACGCTCCACAACCAATTAAAGCAATGTCAAAATCTGTTTGACAAGTTTCTTCTGTTAAGGCATCTAATGTTTCAAACCAATTCGAAAACCTATAACTATCACCGGGAAGTGTTTGAGGTGCTTTTATTAATTTCAATTCGAATTTAGGAAGAACTTTTTTATCTTTGAAAATATTAGAACGGTTTTGTTTATATTGATCGTAAATACTTTCCGTAAAAGGATGGACTACTAATACTTTTAATCCTTCTAGGGCTTCAGACCAAGGATTATTTGATAGATAAGGTTCAATACAATCTAATTTGCAAACCTGCGCATTTGGCAAATACTTTTGATATTTAGACTCACCTTTAACCCAAGAGGCTAATAGATCAACACTCTTCATTGAAGAAATCATTTCCTCTCTAAACAAACCAATATTTTTTTGGGTAACTGGATAAAACCCAGATTGTCGATGAATATCATTCAAAAGACAATTTTTAGAGAAAGGATATCTCAAAGTTAAAGACCATTCATGTAATTTTTCTAGTGAATTCATTTTTAGAAAATTTTCATAGTGAATGAGAGTATCAATCTCTGTCCAACCAAATCTTCCAACCATAAAAGGTTCATGTGATTTGATAAACTTAAAAATTATTTTGTTTGTATCAGTCCTAGATAATTTCTTAGGTTGAATATCAATCAATCTTTGATAATTAGAATATGTATATAACTCGGACCTTATAAATGGCTTAGTCAAGAGCTTGACAATAAATCTTAGAGATTTTTTTATTAACCTCTTTAGTAATTTAATCATTGGTAGATAAGAACCTAAATCAATAAAATATACTTACCTTATTATGGTGTAATAATTTTATTCTATTTACTTTTCATAGGAGATTTTAAGTTCAATTGATTTATTTGTTGGAGTTAAATTTTTTCTTAAAAAGATACCAATTCCAAGCAGTCCGTATGATGCTTTCTAAATCTTGGAATTCTGGTTTCCATAACAATTCCTTCTTCGCTTTTTCAGGCGAGGAAATAAGTACAGGGGGATCGCCTTGCCGTCTTTTGGATTGTAATATTCTAATTTCTTTCCCAGTAACTTTTTTTGAAGCATCTATAACTTCCATTATTGAATATCCTTTACCATTTCCAAGATTATAAATTGATAAACTTTTATCATTCATTATTTTATTTAAAGCCAAAACATGAGCTTTTGCTAAATCACTTACATGTACGTAATCTCTTATACATGTGCCATCAAATGTTGGATAATCAATACCATTAACCTTTAAAAAACCCTCTTTATCAGAAAGAGCCTCAAGTACTAAAGGAATCAAATGTGTTTCTGGATTATGATCTTCACCAATGTCCCCATTAATGTCCGCGCCTGCAGCATTGAAGTAACGAAGTATGGATACAGGCAGCTCATAAGCTTTGTGATAATCAATTAAAATTTTCTCCATCATTAATTTACTCCTTCCATAAGGGTTGATCGGATTCTGTGGAGTCCTTTCAATTATGGGGATTTCGGCTTCTAGAGGTATCCCATATGTCGCACAAGATGAGCTAAAAACAATCGGGATTGGTTGAGAGTTTCTTTTTTTGGAATCTTCCAACAAAGCCTCTAAGAGGCTGATTGTTTCTACTAAGTTGTTTTTATAGTATTTAGCAGGGTCAACAACAGATTCCCCCACATAAGCGTAAGCAGCAAAATGCATAATCCCCTTTATATCTTTACCTCTAGTTAGGGGATGTTCTCCTGAAAAAAGTTTTTTTAAAAGTGGCTTGTCGCCTACTTGACCAATTACTAAAGGAACTGCTAAGACATCCTCGACAATATTTCTATGACCATAAACTAAATTATCTAGTACGATAGGTTCAAAACCTTCATTCTGAAGTTCTCTTACAGTATGAGAGCCAATATAACCTGCACCTCCAGCAACTATTACAGTAGACATATATCAACCTGTCTTTAACATAATTTTTGAAAAGCGGATGAAGAGATTCGAACTCTCGACATTCTCCTTGGCAAGGAGATGCTCTACCACTGAGCTACATCCGCACAACTCTATTATTTTATCTTAAAAAAGGAATGAAATGAACATAATCTTACTTTTTTTGAAACTAATTTAAATTTTTGATTAGAGAACCCATTTCTATTGCCTGTAAAGCATAATTCCAACCAAGATTATTTTTTATACCAGCTCTTTCTAAAGCCTGCTGCATACTATCAGTCGTTAAAACACCAAAAATAATTGGAACATCATAATCATATGAAACTTGCGCAATTCCCTTACTTGCCTCAGAAATAACAACATCATAATGAGAGGTTTCTCCTCTAATAACAGCTCCAAGAGAAATTAAAACATCGTAGTTTGATTTTTTCAAAAGTGTTTTCGCTGCTATTGGTAGTTCGAATGATCCAGGTACCCAGACTATATCAAGTGTTTCACTTGTTTCTGAGGTATCTAAACCATGCCTTTTCAAACAATCAAGGCAACCAGATAATATTTTATTAGTAATTAAATCATTAAACCTTGCAACAACTATGCCCACTTTCAAGTTTGAAGCAGTAGTAAAAGATCCCTCAAAGATAGCCATTAAATTTTCTTCGTTATATAACTAGACTCTCATGAAAAGGTATTAAGTTCAAACTAAAGATGAAACAATCCCTGTAGCAAAAACTAAAACCACCCAAACTGCAGCAATAGAATATATTTTTCTTCTACTTTCTTTCTGGCCTTCTTCAGTAGAGGGTTGAGTTACATATAAAACAGGAACTCCAACTACTGCAATAAGAGAAGAAAATAAAAGAGCATTTACAAAGAAAAAATTAACTGCCTGCATGATTAGACTTACTTTTGAAATATTATAGATACTATGATCTCACGAAAATGAATATTTTTGGAGAAAATTTACATACGTTTAGTCAGTTATAAAATGCAAAACTAAAATTAGTCCCTAATATCTATTTATAAATAATAAAAAAATGCAAGACGAAACTATAATTCAGAAAGAATTATTTGCAATCAATAATGAACTTAAACTTCCAAAGAGCTCGAGTAAAATTTCTGATAATTTATCGACTGAAGAATTAAAAAAAGAGTCACAGAGAAGGCCGAGACAAAGAAAAAATGCCACCAATGTAATTAACAAATTCAAGAATGAGTTACATAATAAAAGCAGGGATAATTGCATTAATGAAAAATCTTTCAGTTATAAAACAGTTGAAAAAGAAAAATTAACTCCAATTCTCAAGCATTATGTAAAATTAAAAGAAGAAAACAGCGATAGATTGTTGTTATATAGATTAGGTGACTTTTTTGAATGTTTTTTTGAAGATGCTGTACTTATATCTAACCTATTAGAAATAACATTAACCAGCAAAGATGCTGGGAAAGAAATTGGGAAAATCCCTATGGCGGGGGTCCCTCATCACGCAATGGAGAGATACTGCGCAGAGTTAATTAAAAAAAATAATTCGGTTGTTATTTGCGATCAGTTAGAAAAAAGTACTGGAAATTATGGTACACCATTAAAAAGAGGAGTAACAAGAATAATCACCCCTGGAACTGTAATTGAAGAAGGTATGCTGGTTGCGAAAAAAAATAATTGGATAACAGCAATCCACTTATCAAAAAATATTTCTGAAAATCTAGATGAATGGGGTATTTCAAGAGCAGATGTGAGTACAGGAGAGCTATTAACAATGGAAGGTAAATCACTTCCAAAGTTATTCGATGAACTTGTTAAGTTAGATACATCAGAGATCATAATTGGAAGCAATGAAGAGAAAAGTTTATTAGAAGAACAAAATGAAAACATCACATATACCGTTACGCAAGAGACTTTTTTCAGTATTAATGAAGCAAGTTCAACTATAAAAAACTATTTCCAAATTCTAAGTCTAGAAGGTCTAGGGCTCAAAAATTTAAACAATGCGACCAAAGCACTTGGTGGCCTACTAAATTATCTAGAGAAAATCAATCCTTCCAATTTAGAGAACGATTCTTCTCTAAGAATTTCTTTAGATTTCCCACAAATACAATTTCCAAAAGATCATTTAATTATTGATTATCAAACTCAAAAAAATTTAGAAATAAAAAATACACAACGAGAAAACAATTATGCAGGTTCGCTTCTTTGGAGTATTGACAAAACATATACCTGCATGGGCGCAAGATGTTTAAGAAGATGGATAGATTCTCCATTATTAGATATTGATGAAATTTGTAAAAGACAAAATATTATTTCAAACTTTTTAGAGTCTAAAAAGTTAAGAATAGATACCCAAAATATACTTAGAGCAATGGGCGATTTAGAGAGACTTTCGGGAAGGGCATGCGCTGGTCATGCAAGTCCAAGAGATTTGATAGCAATATCTGAAGGCTTAAAAAAATTACCTAAATTAAAGTCAATTGTTAATTTATTTAAGTATAAAATCCCATCTTGGACGGATCAATTAAAGAATGTTGATAATGAACTTCTAGAATTAGCAGATCTAATAAGTTTCAAACTTGTAGGAAATCCCCCTTTAAATACTAGTGAAGGCGGAATTATCCATGATGGAGTTGACAATGTACTAGATGGCTTACGTAATTTAATCGACGATTACTCAGATTGGTTAAATGAAGAAGAATTAAAAGAAAGAAAAATTAGTAAAATCTCGAATTTAAAGATTCAATTTCATAAAAACTTTGGTTATTACATTTCAATAAACAAATCAAAAGTTAATTTAGCACCAGACCATTGGATTAAAAGGCAAACTCTTACTAATGAGGAGAGATATGTAACTACAGAAATAAAAAATAAAGAAAGTAAAATATTTCAAGTAAAAAACCGGGCAGCGGCAAAAGAGTATGAATTATTTTGTGAGATAAGAAATCTTGTAGCTTCAAAAACAAAAAAAATTAGATCCATCGCAAAATCTATAGCGTGTATAGATGCATTACTCGGTTTATCCATTACATCATTAGAGAATAATTTCATAAAACCTACTCTTTTACCCATTCAAAATTCAACGACCCAACAAAGTACAGAAATTATTAAAGGACGGAATCCCATCGTTGAACAATTATTAACTAATAAAGAATTTATATCTAATGATATTTTGTTTAATAATAAGCAAAAATTAATAATATTAACTGGTCCAAATGCTAGTGGAAAAAGCTGCTTTATTAGACAAATAGGTTTAATTCAAATTTTATCTCAAATTGGTAGTTTCATCCCTGCAAGTAAAGCAAATATACAAATTGCGGATCGAATATTTACAAGAATTGGAGCTGTAGATGATCAATCTTCCGGGCAGTCAACATTCATGGTAGAAATGTCAGAGACAGCATCAATACTAAACCAAGCGACATCAAACTCTCTTGTTTTACTTGATGAGATCGGCAGAGGGACATCTACTTTTGACGGATTATCCATAGCGTGGTCAGTGAGTGAATATCTTGCAAAAAAAATTGTATGTAATACCATTTTTGCTACTCATTACCATGAACTTAATTATCTTAAAAATACAAATAAAAATGTAGAAAATTTTCAAGTATTAGTTAAACAGAAAAAGGATCAACTATATTTTTGTCATAAAATAACAAAAGGTGGGGCAAACAAAAGTTACGGTATTGAAGCTGCAAAGTTAGCTGGGGTTCCCAAAGAAGTTATCGATAAAGCTAAATTAGTTTTAGATTATTTAGAAAAAAATAATCAGTTAAATTCTCAAATACAAATTTAAAAAATAATATAAACAATAGTTTAAATAGTTTCTCTCAATAAGGCATTAACCGCTGCTGCCGCCATTGCAGCGCCTCCTCTTGTTGATTGGACGACAATCCTTGGATAATTGGTATTAAGTAATTTATTTTTACTTTGTTTTACCCCAATAAAACCTACAGGCATTCCAATAATTAAACTAGGAATCTGTTTTGAATTTGTCAGAATCTTTAATAAATTAACTAATGCTGTTGGAGAACTTCCAATCACAATAATTGGTGATTGACTTCCTACATTTTTGGTAGACAATTCAATCCAACCTTTTTCTATCCCATAAGCAGTTTTAGTCAATCCTAAAAAGTTTTTATCATCAAACCATTGTTTCGCCGAAACAACTAAGTTTCCATTTGTATTTTTTGCCATTGATTTTATAGCTGCTGCTGCCATATCAGTATCAGTCAGTATTGGTGCGCCGTCTTTTAGGGATTTCACAGCTTTTTCACAAGCACCTTCGCTAAATTCCAAGAGTTTCTGAATATTAAAATCACCTGAGGTATGCACTAATCTTTCTAAAACTTTATTTTCTAAATAATTAAAATTATTTTCAATCAAATTAGATCTTATAAATCTAATACTTTCTAAAAAAATAGGATGATCTTTTATCATTAAAATTAAATTTATCTTATATTAAAAGTAAGCATAATTGTAATAAGGCTCTTTTTTATCCAATATGCCAATACAAATAATTTGGGGAAACGATTTAAATGCATGTAATAAGTTTATTAAAAAAATAATTGATCAAAAGGTATCCAAAATTTGGATAGAAATAAACGTTAGCTATTTAAATGGTGATGACGATAACCAAATAAAACAAGCATTTGATGAAATACTAACACCTCCTTTAGGCGATGGATCAAGAGTAGTTGTATTAAAAAATAACCCAATATTTACTAACAAAAATGAGGATATAAGGATCAAATTCGAAAAAATTTATCAAAATATTCCAGATAATACTTACTTTATTTTGCAAAACATCAAAAAACCAGACTCAAGACTAAAAAGTACCAAATTCATTCAAAATTTAATTAAAAAAGATTTAGTACTTGAAACTTCATTTTCATTACCAGATATCTGGGATTATGAAGGCCAGAAAAGATACTTAGAAGTCACAGCAAATTCAATGAATATTCAACTAGGGGAAGGAGCTGCTGAATTAATTATGAAATCAATAGGAAATGATAGTTTTAACTTAAGGAACGAATTAGCTAAAGCGAAGATATATTTATCTGCATCCAATAGGAACGAAACTAAAGAGCTTATTCTGAAAGTTGATGAAATTAAAAATATATTTAATGATCATCAATCAAATATTTTTAAAATAATTGATCATCTTTTACAAAATAATATTAACGAAAGTCTTATCGATATTCATTATTTATTAAAAAAAGGCGAGCCTGCTTTAAGGCTTAATGCAGGATTAATAAGTCAAATCAGAATTCATACCATAGTAAAGTTACTTCATAAATCAGGTGAGCAAGATTTACCAACAATATGTAAGATTGCTAATATATCAAATCCAAAAAGAATCTTTTTTATCCGTAAGAAAGTAAATAATACATCCTCAAATTTCTTAATTAAATTGATGAGTAATTTATTAGATATTGAATTCTCACTAAAAAAAGGTAATAATCCCTTTAATGTTTTTACAGAACATCTCGTTAACTTAAGTTAACCAAATATTAAGTTAGAAAATTTATATTATGATTAAAATATGGCTTTATTAATCAAAAAATTTGGCGGCACTTCGGTTGGTGACATTACAAAAATTAAGGCTATTGCGCAAAGTATTGCTCAAAGTAAAGAAGCTGGGAATGATATCGTCGTAGTTGTATCTGCAATGGGCAACTCTACAGATAAATTAAATAAATTAGCAGAATCAATCAGCAAAAATCCAAATAGGCGGGAATTAGACATGCTCCTCTCTACAGGTGAGCAAGTATCTATGGCACTTCTATCAATGTCATTAAACGAATATGGGATCCCTGCAATATCTATGACCGGTAGCCAAGTTGGCATTATTACTGAATCTATTCATGGGAAAGCAAGAATTCTAGATATCAAAACAGAACGTATAAAAAATTATATTAATCAAGGTTATGTTGTGGTTATTGCTGGTTTTCAAGGTTCAACTCTTAGTCATACAGGAACAACGGAAATCACAACTTTGGGCAGGGGCGGTTCAGATACTTCAGCAGTAGCCCTTTCCACAGCATTAGGTGCAGAAACTTGCGAGATATATACAGATGTTCCTGGAGTTCTTACAACTGACCCAAGGATAGTATCTGATGCGAAATTATTAGATGTTATAAGTTGTGAAGAGATGCTAGAACTCGCAAGTGTTGGTGCATCAGTACTCCATCCAAGAGCTGTAGAAATTGCTCGCAATTATGGAATAAAATTATATGTTAAATCTAGTCAAACCCTCTCAAAGGGCACTCTTCTACATAGCAACATTAAGCCTTTGGCTCTCAAAAGAGGAGGGTTAGAATTAACAAAAACCGTTAATAGTCTTGAAGTATTAGAAAAACAAATCGTTTTTAGTATTTCCAAACTACCTGATAGGCCTGGAATTGCAGCTCAAATATTTGAAACCTTGTCTGAAGCAAGCATCAATGTTGATTTAATAATCCAAGCTACACATGATGGAAATAGTAATGACATCGCATTTACCGTTAATCAATTTGATTTAACCAAAACGATTGAGCAATGTAAATTAATAACAAATCAATTAGGTGGGGAATATAATTTCAAAACAAATATGACAAAGTTAAGTATTCAAGGCGCTGGGATAATGGGAAGACCAAGTGTCTCGGCTGATTTATTTGATACTCTATCCCAAGCAAACATAAATGTAAGATTAATAGCAACAAGCGAAATCAAAGTCAGCTGCGTAATCGACATAGATAATATTCCAAAAGCTATAAGATTTGTAGGTGAAAAATTTAAATTATCTGATAAACAAATATTTATTAATCCACTTTTTGAAAGAGAGGATCAACCCGAAGTCAGAGGAATTGCATTAGATAAAAATCAAGTTCAAGTTAGCTTTCGAAACCTACCGGATAAACCTGGTGTTGCAGCTTCGATATGTTTAGCTCTAGCAGAGAGTAATTTAATTTTTGATACTATTGTTCAATCTGAAAGCTTAACATCTTTCAAAACTAAAGATATAAGTTTTACTATGAATAAACAAGACAGAGCAAGAGCTAATAAAATTTTTTACTCTTTAACAAAAAAATTATCAGGAGCATTCGTTGAAGATGGACCTGCGATTGCCAAAGTAAGCACAGTTGGAGCTGGAATGGCATCTAAGGTCGGAACAGCAGGGAAAATATTTAGAGCACTTGCTAATAAAAACATTAATATTGAAATGATTGCCACAAGTGAAATCAGAACTTCTTGTATTGTCTTAGAAAAGGATTGTGACCAAGCAGTAAATGCTATTCATTCTTATTTCGAATTAGATAAATAAAAAAAATTAATTAATTATTCCTAGATAATTTTTGCCTAAGTTTCTTAATTCTATCTCTAAGATTTGCTGCCTCTTCGAAATTTAGTTCTTTTGCTGCTTCTTTCATTTTATTTTCTAACTTATCAATTAAATTAGGCATCTCTTCCAGTAAACATTGATTATCTTTAGCATTTAAAATTTCATCTGTTTTATTACTAACAACATTGATCAAATCTTTAGAGAATCCTCCAGTTTCTAATTTTCTGGAAAGTTCTAAAAAAGATAATATTGAATTTTCAATTTTTTTACCTGCAGGTTGTGGAGTGATGCCGTTGATCTGATTATATTTTTTTTGGATAGTCCGTCTTCTATCAGTTTCGTCTATCGCTCTTTTCATTGATTGGGTAAAATTATCTGCATAAAGCAAAGCAACTCCCTCAACATGTCTTGCCGCTCTTCCAATAGTTTGAATTAGAGAACGCTCTGCTCTCAAAAAACCCTCTTTATCTGCGTCTAAAATAGCGACTAAAGAAACCTCAGGCAGATCAAGTCCCTCCCTTAGCAAATTAACTCCTACTAATACATCATATTCACCCAATCTAAGATCTTGAATAATCTCTATCCTTTCAATAGAGTGGATTTCAGAATGTAAATATCTGACCCTAACTTTATTATCTGATAAAAAATCAGTAAGATCTTCTGCCATCCTTTTTGTAAGAGTAGTAACCAGTACTCTTTGATTCTTTTTAGCTCTAACTCTTATTTCTGATAAAAGATCATCTATTTGTCCATCACTAGGCCTCACATCAATGATGGGATCTAAAACGCCTGTAGGTCTAATAACTTGTTCAATAAACTGGCCTTCGCATTGATCCAACTCCCATTGGCCAGGAGTTGCACTGATGAACAATGTCTGTTTAGATTTTTCCCAAAATTCTTCGCATTTTAAAGGTCTATTATCTGCAGCACTAGGCAACCTAAAACCATGATCTATTAACACTTTCTTTCTAGCTTGATCCCCATTATACATTGCATGCAATTGAGGACATGTTACGTGACTTTCATCAACTACTAATAACCAATCTGTTGGGAAATAATCTATTAAACATTCTGGTGGTGTACCTTCTTCCCTACCAGCCAAATGTCGTGCGTAATTTTCAACGCCATTACAGTATCCAACTTCTCTTAGCATTTCTAAATCATATTTTGTGCGTTGCTCTAAGCGCTGCGCTTCCAACAACTTTCCTTCACAAGCAAACTTATCAAGTTGTTCTTTTAATTCATTTCTTATAGCAGTAATGGCAGCCTCTAGTCTCTCTTTTGGAGTAACAAAATGCTTTGCTGGGTAAACACTAACTTGATCAAGACTCTCAAGAATCTCTCCAGTTAATGGATCAACAAATCTTATAGCCTCAATCTCATCTCCAAATAATTCAATTCTTATCAATCTATCTTCATAAGCTGGTCCAATTTCTAATACATCTCCCTTAATTCTAAATCTGCCTCTAGTAATTTCTACATCATTTCTTGTGTATTGATTATCTACAAGTGCTCTTAAAGACGAACGTAAATCTATAGATTCACCAACTGCAAATTTAACAGCAGCTTTTAAATATTCACTTGGTATTCCTAGACCATAAATACAACTAATAGATGCAACAACAATTACATCTTTCCTCTCAAATAATGAACGAGTAGCGGAATGCCTAAGCATATCAATTTCTTCATTAATTGAAGCAGTTTTTGCTATGTATGTATCACTTACTGGAACATAAGCTTCAGGTTGATAATAATCGTAGTAAGAAATAAAGTATTCAACCGCATTTTTAGGAAAAAACTGCCTTAATTCATTACATAATTGAGCTGCTAAAGTTTTATTATGAGCCAAAATAAGCGCTGGTCTTCCAGTTTGCTGGATTACATTAGCAATAGTGAAAGTTTTTCCAGTACCAGTTGCTCCCAAAAGAGTTTGAAACTCTTTACCACTATTAACTCCTTGAACTAACTTTTTAATGGCTTTAGGTTGATCACCATTTGGTTCATAGGGTGCTTGAAGCTTATAGTTATTCATTCAGCTAATAGCTTAAGTTTTTATATGTTAGGAAATTTTTTCTTTAATCATTGAATTTTTCAAAGATTCTTTTAGGCCTCTAACAACAGCAATCATTGATAATAAATCATCTAATTTATTAACGACGGATCCCACTCCAACTGCTGAAGCTCCACATGACACTGCCAAAGGACATGTTACTTCGCTTAAGCCAGAAGCACTCATGATTGGAATATTAATAGATTGTTGCTGAAACTCCTTAAATATTGCATAAGTAGCTGCCAATGTAGGGACTGACTTTTCTAATAATCCTTGAATTCCTGAACTGTACGGATTAGAACTTTTACCTCCTTCAGTTTGAATAATATCAGCACCTTCAAAAACTAATTTCACTGCAAGATCAACTTGCTTATCAATAGGCATAGTATGAGGGACTGTAACTGATAGAGGAATATTAGGTAAAAAATCTTTAGTTTCTTTTGTAAGATTTAAAATTTTGTCCTCCGAAAAAGTAATACCTTTCTCATAAAAACTATCGTAATTTCCTATTTCGATTAGAGAAGCTCCTGCCTTTACAGAATTTATAAATAATTTAGGCTCTATTGAACTCACACAAATTGGTAATGATGATATCTCGATCGCGGATTCAACTAATTCAGGTTTACAAGCTATATCAATTAAATCAGCTCCACCCATAAAAGCTGCTTCTGAAATTTTCTTAACAGATTTGATTTCAAAATTACTTAATCCAGAAATAACTTTTAGTAAAGTTTTACTTCTAAGCTCTTCTTGGATTTTTTGTGGCAAAAGATTAATCAGACTCATAGACTTGATGAATTTATTACCTGATTGTGACATTGTTTTATTAAAACAGTGAATTTTTTTAAAAATATTATCTGAGTTAAACAATATGTCTAATAAAAATTCAACGCAAAAAAATTGGACATCCTGGCATCATCTCCTACAAAAAGAGATTTTGAGCAATAAAACATTCATTCCAGATGGAGCAAAACTATTAATATCAGTTTCCGGAGGACAGGATTCGATGGCTCTATTAAACCTAATCAATGACATGAAAATGCAACATAATTGGTTTGTGAATATTTGGCATGGTGATCATCAATGGCACGAAAAATCTGAAACATATGCACTTGAATTGAAAAATTACTGTAATCAAAAAAATATTTCATTTTTTTTTGATCGCGCTAATAAACAAACTATTTCTTCTGAAGAAAAAGCACGCGATTGGAGATATAAGAAATTAACTGAAAGGGCAAATCAATTATTTATTGAGAACCAAAAAGAAATTGATATTTACTTATTAACGGGGCACACTAATACAGATAATGCTGAAACATTTTTACTAAATTTAGCTAGAGGAAGCAATTATGCTGGACTAAGTTATATCGAAAAAAAAAGATTGCTCGAACCTCACATTTTTTTAATAAGACCATTGTTAATATTCAGCAGAGAAGATACTAAGAAATTTTGCCAACTTCAGAAGATTCCTATTTGGGAAGACCCAACTAACTATGATCTAAAAATAAAAAGAAATTTAATCAGAAAAAAAATTATTCCAACTTTAGAAACTATGTATCCTGGTTGTTCTACAAGGATAAATAATTTTGCTGAAAAAATGAGAAATTTTAAAAATGAACAAGACGACCTCAGTAAACTTGCATTCCTATCTTGTAAAGATACAAATGGTGTAAAGAGAGAATTATTAAATGGCTTATGCGTGGAAGCAAGATGTACTATTTTAAATACTTTTATAAAGAAGGATTGTGCAAAACAATTAAGCTCAAAAAATATAACTTATTTGGTCTCTTCGATTTTTAAAAAACATAGAGGCCAAATAAATTTACCAAATGGATTAAAGATTATTTGGGATAAGAATTACATTAATATTGAGAAAACTAGGAAGTAACTGCCGATCTTCTTCTCCTAGTCCTACCCGCAGGCGCATCTTCCGTCTTAGCTACTGAAGGTGATACAGAATCTTTTTGAGGTTGGTTATTACTTACTTGATTTGTATCTTTAGTAGATTGATTATTTTTAAAATTATTTTGATTTCGATTTATATTTTGATTATTAACATTTGGATAATGTTTATTTTTAGGATGCTGCTTTTGTTCATTAACTATTTGAGGCTTGTAAGCTCGGGTTCCGCTTGGTGCTGGTTGAGCTAAGCATAAAATTAATGGCTCGACTTGTAATTCTCTACGCATTCTTCTAGTTAAACCATTTTCAATCTCTCTTTGGACCCCAATCCAATCAACTTCAAAATTATTGGGACTAGTCTGTCTTGATAATTGTTTCCAACGGTTTTCTAATACCCAATTTATCTCTCTTTCGGTCCACATGGACATTTTTCGTGGATCAGCTGAAATCACCACGCCTCTCAAACTTACTCTTGGTGGAGCAACCATATTACCATCAGTGCTTATTGGAGCTAAAACGGTAACTATTCCATCATCGGCTAACTGCTGTCTCTCTTTAAGAGCTCTTGCATCTACGACACAAGTCCTCGTATTATCTAACATTTCAATTCCAGACTTTACTGGATCTCCTTGTATCATGGAATCGGATCTAAGCTCAATTGTATCTCCGTTATCAAGGATTAATATATTGTTGGGATCTACACCCATCGATTCAGCTGTTTTACCATGCAAAACCTGCATTCTATACTCACCATGAACAGGTACAAAGAACTTTGGTTTAATTAATGCCAACATCAATCTTTGATCATCTCTACATCCATGGCCAGACACATGAATTCCATGCTCTTTACCATAAATAACTTTAGCTCCCAATTTAATTAATCTATCAATACTATGAGCTACAGAAATTGTATTACCTGGTATTGGACTGGAAGAAAAAATAACTGTATCAGTAGTTTTGAGTTTAACGTGGGGATGTTCATCTCTTCCAATTCTGCTTAAAGCAGCCATCACCTCTCCTTGACTACCTGTCATTAAGAGCAAAGTTTCTCTATCTGGTAAATCTCTTATACTTTTAATTGGAAAGAAAAGATCATCAGGACACTTTATATAACCTAATTCGCGACATTTACCTACAACGTTAAGCATAGATCTTCCCATCAATCCAATTTTACGTCCATGCTTCATTGCTAATTGGATCACCATCGCAACCCTATGTGTTGAACTAGCGAAAGTGGTAAGCATAACCCTACCTTTAGCTTCAGATATTATTCGATCTAAATTTGGAAAAACAGAAATTTCTGAGGGAACAAAACCCTTCACTTCAGAATTTGTAGAGTCTGAAAGTAAACAAAGGACACCTTTATCTCCATAATAAGCCATTCTTTCAATGTCAGCATGTTTTTTATCCGGTGGGAGATGATCAAACTTAAAGTCTCCAGTAAAGAAAACAACACCTACTGGAGTTGTTAAAGCCAGAGAAAAACTATCGCCAATAGAATGAGTATTACGTATGAATTCCAACGAAAAATGCTGACCAAGTCTTACAACTTGCCTTGGTTTAATAGCCTGTGTTGTTGTCCTGTTCGCCACACCAGCTTCTTCCATTTTTCCTTTAAGCATGGAGATTGCCAAAGGTGGTCCATAAATCACAGGAATATTAAATTTCTTTAAATGATGAGAAATTCCACCAATATGATCCTCGTGACCATGAGTAACTATCATCCCACGAAATCTATTTAAATTAGCTTGTAAATATGAAGTATCAGGCATAACAACATTCACGCCATGCATGCCATCACTTGGGAAAGCCAGTCCGCCATCTATCAAAATAATGTCATCTTCATATTCAAAAACACATGTGTTTTTACCTATTTCATGAAGACCCCCTAAAGGAATAATTTTTAACGCAGGTTCATTCGATCTTTTTGCTTTAGATAAATTTTGATTATTATTTGATTTGGTTTGATTTGAATTCATGATAAGAGTATTTTAACAAACTAAAATTGTGGGCATTTTATTCAAAGTAACTTTATTAAAGCTCTAAGAGAAGCATTTACAAAGACAGATTTTGAATTATCTGAAATAAATTGTCTTTCTTTTCTTTAATAAGAGGTGTTAATGGATTCCTAGGAGAACCTACTTGCCAACCTGTTAGTTCTAAAGCAGCTTTGATGGGAATTGGATTTGTCGTTTCAAATAGTGCTTTAAAAAGTGGTTGCAGCTTTTCATGAATATCAAGGGCAATAGAGAATTCTCCTTTTTGAAACGATTCAATCATCATTTTTAGCTGCAACCCAACAATGTGGCTAGCAACGCTTACTACACCAACAGCACCTACTGATAGCATAGGAAGCAATAATGAATCATCGCCACTATATATAAAAAGTTTAGGGCCGCACGCTGCCCTTAACTCAGTCACTTCTTCTATTCTACCGCTTGCTGCTTTAATACTGAGAATATTGGGAAAATTCATAAGTTTGTTTACAGTCGTAGGTAATAAATTACAACCAGTTCTTCCGGGAATGTTATATAACATTAAAGGTAAATCACTTGCGGCAGTAGCTATAGAACTAAAGTGGTTATAAAGACCTTCTTGAGGAGGCTTATTATAATAGGGAACAACCACTAAAGCACCATCAGCACCAAATTCATAAGCTTTTTTGGTGGCTTCTATAGCCTCACTTGTACAATTACTACCTGTACCAACAATAACTTTCGATCTAGAATTTAAAGAACTTTTTACTGCAACGAATAAATTATGCTGTTCATCCCATGAAAGAGTTGGAGATTCTCCTGTGGTACCACAAAGCACAATGCCATCAGAGCCATTTTCACAAAGGTGATTAGCAAGTTTAATAGCTAACTCATAATCAACCCCCCCATTTTCTTTAAATGGAGTAACCATCGCAGTTAATATTCTTCCAAATATTGGATTAGAAAATTGTGTATTGTTGGGAATCATTTTTTTGCAATCAATAGTTCAGCTATTTGAACAGCATTTAGTGCTGCTCCTTTCCTTATTTGATCTCCACATAACCACAATTCTAATCCATTCGGATTACTTATATCAGTTCTTATTCTGCCAACAGCAATATTATCTCTTCCCATCACATCGTTGGGCATAGGGAACCTATTTTTTGCATAATCTTCAATAATTTCTAAACCTTGTGCTTTTTTTAATTGATCAATAGCATATGAAGGTTTAACAATGTCCTTAAATTCAATATTAACTGATTCAGAATGTGCCCTAAGAACTGGAACCCTTACACAAGTTGAAGAAAGTTTTAAGTCAGTATTATTCAATATTTTGCGAGTCTCATTTGTCATTTTCATCTCCTCTTCACAGTAATTATTTGAAAGCATTGGTGAATTATGTAGAAACAAATTAAAAGCTAATGAATATGGTAAGACTTCACTTTCTTTTGGATCTCCCTGTAAATATTTCTTAGTTAAAAACTGTAATTCTTCCATTGCTAATTGCCCTGCTCCACTTACAGATTGATAAGTTGAAACGATTACTCTTTTAATAGGAGAAATATTATTCAAAGGAGCCAAAACTAAAGTAAGCAATATAGTTGTGCAATTCGGATTAGCTATAACACCATTATGCTTTAAGGCGTCAGAAGCATTGACTTCAGGAACAACAAGAGGAACATCATCTTCTAATCTGAATGCACTTGAATTATCAATCAATAAAGCATTCTGATCTTTGACTGTTGATATCCATTGTTTCGAAACACTTCCGCCGGCAGAAGCAAGGACTAAATCAACATTTAAAAATTCTTCTTTTGTAGCTTTTTTAGTTATAAGTTCTTCACCTTTCCATTTAATTATTTTTCCTTCTGAACGCTGAGATGAAAGCAAAATCAAATCTGAGATAGGAAAATCTCTTTCTTCAAGAATTTTGAGTATCTCTGATCCAACAGCACCCGAAGAACCCAAAACAGCTATTTTTAAAGGCCTGTTTGGCAAAAATGGAGATTTTCTCACTATATAATTTAAAAAATTACAGAATTTAATATTTCTCTTACTGTATCAAAAAAGTTAACTTCAAGGAAATCACTTAATGTGGAATAATTAAGTTTCTGCTTATTGTAA
Organism: Prochlorococcus marinus str. MIT 9515; assembly: GCF_000015665.1. NCBI lineage: Bacteria > Bacillati > Cyanobacteriota > Cyanophyceae > Synechococcales > Prochlorococcaceae > Prochlorococcus > Prochlorococcus marinus. The sequence continues at coordinate 1,632,235 of NC_008817.1, forward strand.
TAATTTAAAAAAACTCAAACATGATTAAAGAAGCATTAATAGTAAAAACAACCGCACTGCCTCAAAGTAGAATTGCTCTTGAATTAGAAATCCCATCTAATACATGCAAATCATTCGTCAGTGAAACAATAAATTCAATTAGTCGTTCAGCCAAAATCCCAGGATTTAGGCTTGGCAAAATTCCAAAACAAGTATTAATACAAAGAATTGGTATAAACCAACTATATGCCTCTGCTCTAGAAAAAATAATTGATAAATCTTGGAAAGAGGCCATAGAAATGGAATCAATAGAGCCACTAAGTGAACCGGAATTAGTTGATGGATTTGAATCATTACTTAAGAATTTCAATCCGGAAAAAACTTTAAAAATTAATCTTCAAACTGATGTTGCACCCACATTAAAATTAAAAAAATCAAAAGGCCTATCAGTTGAGATTATAAAAAGAAAATTTGACCCCAAATCCATAGATGAAGCTTTAGAAAAATCAAGAAATCAACTAGCAAATATTATTCCAGTTATTAATAGACCCGCTAGATTAGGAGATATCGCTGTAGTGAGTTTCAAAGGCATTTATAAAGATTCCAAAAAAGCAATCGATGGAGGATCTAGTGACTCAATGGATCTTGAATTAGAAAAGAACAAAATGATTCCAGGGTTCGTTGAAGGTATTGTTGGTATGAAAATCGATGATAATAAAACTCTTAATCTCAAATTTCCTGATGACTACTCTCATGAAGAGTCCAGAGGGAAAGAAGCAATCTTTGAAGTCAGTCTAAAAGACCTTAAAGAGAAAGAATTGCCTGAACTAAATGATGATTTTGCAAAACAGTCTGGAAATAAAGATTCATTAAAGGAACTTAAAAAAGATATTGAAAAACAATTAAAGGAAAATTTTGATAACACTCAAAAAAATATCAAAATTGAAGCTTTAATGGATGCATTATCCAAAGAATTAGATGCTGAGATTCCAAAAGCAATGATTGATATTGAAGTAAGAAATAATATTGAACAAACAGCGCAAAGATTTGCCCAACAAGGAATGGATATCAAATCAACTTTTACCCCGGAATTAGTTAAAACTTTAGCAGAATCAACTCGTCCTCAAGCTGAAAAAAATGTTCAAAGAAATTTAGCTTTAAAAGCATTATCAGAAAGTGAGAATATTACAGTCGAGGATAAAGAAATAAATCAAAAAATGAAGGAATATGATGATGAAATTTCTAAATCACAAAAACAAATTGACATTCAGAAATTAAAAGAAGTAGTTCTTAACGATCTTCTAAAAGAAAAGTTAATAACTTGGCTTGAAGAAAATTCAACGGTTAAAGAAATAAGTGAAAAAGTAACAAAATCAACTACAAAATCAAAGACAAAATCAAAGACAAAGAAAGAAAGCCAAGCTAAAAGTGAACCGAATAAAAAGAAAAAAGAAAAAAAATAATTTATAAAAAATTTAACTAATCAAGAAAAAAACTTCTAAATTAGATATAAAAGAGATTAATTTAGTGAATTCTAAACAAAAACATTTAATACACAGCTCAATGAGTCCTCTTGAAAGTGTCAATAACACGAAATCTGCTATTCCTACTGTTGTGGAACAATCTGGAAGAGGAGAAAGAGCATTTGATATTTATTCGAGATTATTAAGGGAAAGAATAATATTTTTAGGAACCGGAATTAACGATCAGGTAACAGATTCACTTGTTGCACAACTTCTATTTCTAGAAGCCGAAGATCCTGACAAAGATATTCAAATATATATCAATTCTCCCGGTGGTTCTGTTACTGCAGGATTAGCTATTTACGACACGATGCAACAGATCTCTCCAGATGTTGTCACGATCTGCTTTGGCGTGGCTGCAAGTATGGGGGCATTCCTTCTTTCTGGTGGCGCAAAAGGGAAAAGGTTGGCTTTGCCTAATTCAAGAATTATGATTCACCAGCCTCTTGGAGGTGCTCAAGGCCAAGCAGTAGAAATTGAGATACAAGCAAAAGAAATATTATTTCTCAAAAAAACTTTAAATTCTCTTTTGTCAGAACATACTGGTCAATCTTTAGAAAAAATTAATGAAGATACTGAAAGAGATTATTTTCTGTCACCTGAGGAAGCTGTGCAATATGGATTAATTGATAAAGTTATAAAAAATGACAAGTAAAACTAATATTTTAAGAATATGATGACGAATCCAAATTTATAAGCAATCCTAATAATAAGGGATAGTTACCCTTTTTTATTTTTCACAAGCTTTGATAATCGATGGCTAAATTTGACGCCCATCTAAAATGTTCATTTTGTGCCAAATCACAAGATCAAGTTAGAAAACTTATAGCAGGTCCTGGGGTATACATCTGTGATGAATGCATAGACCTATGTAATGAAATTCTCGATGAAGAATTAATTGATACTCAGGCAAAACTTAATAACTCCACACAAGTCAAGAAAAAATTACCGATTAATAATCCTGATACATCTATCCCTTTCGAATTAACCTCCATTCCCAAACCACTGGAAATTAAAACTTTTCTAGATAACCAAGTTGTAGGTCAAGAATCTGCAAAAAAAATACTTTCAGTTGCTGTTTATAATCACTATAAAAGGTTAACTTGGAGATTAAAAGAAGAAAATAAGGACAATAATTCTAACGATTGTCATGCAACTAAACTTCAAAAATCAAATATCCTACTGATTGGTCCAACTGGAAGTGGTAAAACATTATTAGCACAAACTTTAGCTGAGTTTCTTGATGTTCCTTTTGCAGTGGCTGATGCAACGACTCTAACTGAAGCTGGATATGTTGGAGAGGATGTTGAGAATATTCTATTAAGACTTCTACAAAAGTCAGAAATGAATGTAGATTTAGCTCAAAAGGGTATTATATATATTGATGAGATAGACAAGATAGCTAGAAAGAGTGAAAATCCATCAATTACAAGAGATGTATCTGGAGAAGGAGTTCAACAAGCATTATTAAAAATGCTTGAGGGAACAATTGCAAATGTCCCTCCTCAAGGAGGACGAAAACACCCTTACCATGATTGTATACAGATAGATACAAGTCAGATTTTATTTATATGTGGAGGTGCATTTATAGGTTTAGAAGATATTGTTCAAAAACGCTTAGGAAGACACTCTATAGGATTTACAACCAACTCAGACGAAAGCAAAATAGATGCAAAAAAATTAGTTGATTCTCGAGATGCTCTCAAGAATTTAGAACTAGATGATTTAGTCAAATATGGATTAATTCCAGAATTTATAGGGAGAATTCCTGTATGCGCAGTATTAGATCGTCTCACTAAAGAAACTCTTGAATCGATCTTAACTGAACCAAGAGATGCACTAGTAAAGCAATTTAAAACTTTATTAAGTATGGATAATGTTGAATTAAATTTCGAACCCGAATCTGTGGAAGCAATCGCTAATGAAGCTTTTAAAAGAAAAACAGGTGCTAGAGCTCTTAGATCAATAATTGAAGAATTAATGCTTGATTTAATGTATACACTCCCATCACAAGAAGAAGTAACTAAGTTCACCATTACGAAAAAAATGGTAGACAACCTGTTCTCATCTAAAATTGTTAAACTTCCTGCAGGTTCACATAGGATTATTAAAGAATCTGCATAAAAGTAAGGTTAACTCTCTATGATTTCAAGATTATTCATATAATTAATAATCATAAATGCTTAATATACATAAACCTTTTCATCAAAAATATAGGCCTAGCAACCTTGATGAGCTAGTTGGTCAAGAATTTATATCAATAACCCTTAAACAAGCACTAATATCTAAGAAAATTGCACCTGCTTATCTGTTTAATGGGCCTAGAGGAACTGGAAAGACATCAAGTGCACGAATATTTGCAAAATCATTAAATTGTCTATCATGTGAACAGCCTACGGCTAATCCTTGTGGCAAATGCGAATTATGTAAACAAATTGCAGATGGTAATGCCCTTGATATTATTGAAATTGATGCTGCTTCTAATACTGGGGTTGATAATATAAGAGAAATAATAGATGGAGCAAGATTCACTCCTACTCAAGCCAGGTGGAAAGTATACGTTATCGATGAATGTCATATGCTCTCAACTGCAGCATCAAATGCTTTACTCAAAACTATTGAAGAACCTCCCGAAAGAGTTGTTTTTATTCTTGCTACTACAAATCCGGAAAGAGTAATAAATACTATTCAAAGTAGGTGTCAAAAATTCGATTTTAAAAGAATCAGCTCAAATACTATTTTCCACAACCTTTCAGAAATAGCGAATAAAGAATCAATTAAATTTGAAGATCAAGCACTAAAATTAATTGCAAAAAGATCTAATGGTGGAATGCGTGATGCACAAAGTTTACTAGATCAATTAAGTCTTCTTCCTAATGGCGTAACTACTAAAAATGTTCAAAACTTACTTGGAGAAGTATCCGAAAATGATTTAATTAATTTAATAAATGCCTTAATTTACAATGAACCAGAGTCGTTATTAATTAGTTGCAATCAATTATATGATTCAGGAAATGAACCTCATGAGATATTAGTTGGTTTATTAAATATTACTAGAGACCTATTATTGAAAACTTTAAATAACAATTATTCAGATATTTTCTATACCTCCATTGACTTTCAAAATGAATTAAATAAATTTTCTAAAAACATTAGTAAAATGAGGATAATTGATTGGCATAACAAGCTTAAAAATATTGATTATCAAATCAAAACAAGTGATAATCCAAAATTATGGTTAGAAGTACATTTAACAAGCCTTATTGAAAATAAGATCGAAGACAACATAGTTAATAATGGACAAAGTAATAAAGAGACTTTAAATCAAAAGGTTATTAATAAAGATGAATTAATTAATAAAACAATCATTTCTAAAAATGCAAATCAAACTGAATCAGAAGATATTAATAAAAAGGAATTAATTAATAATCAAGATATTCAGCCTAATTATGAAAATGCAAATCAAACTGAATCAGAAGATATTAATAAAAAGGAATTAATTAATAATCAAGATATTCAGCCTAATTATGAGCATGCAAATCAAACTGACTTTTTAAAAGAAAAGTGGGAGCTAATTCTATCTAAATTAGAATTGCCTTCGACAAGAATGTTACTTTCTCAGCAAGCAGAACTAGCAAGTATTGATTCGAATGAAGTTTTAATAGCATTATCTCCCAACTGGGAAAACATGATCAAAAGTCGAAAAATAATAATTGAAAATGCTGTAAAAAAAGTTTGTGGAGATAAAGTAAAACTTAACTTTTCTAGCAAAAAAATTAATATTAATAATACTGCAAAATCTCAAGAGAAAATAATTAAAAAATCAACTAGTAATAGGGAAATACAAAATACCAATTTTCAAAATTCCAACACCCCTATAGAAAAACCTCAAAAAGAATTTTATGATGACAATTCCAAAAATCTAGCAAATTTTTTTAACGGAGAAATTATTGATTTGGATGAATAAGTTAAACACCAGTATGAAGTGTTTTCTTCCAGAGAATCTTTTTCGGAAAAATAGACATTTTTATTGTCACCCAGGGTATTACAACAAACCAATGAGACAAATATAAAAGAGAAACCAACATCATCATCAAATTGAGATTTTGTAAAATTGGACCTTCACTTTTGCATGAAGAACCATACCAAACGGCAATTCCCGACAAAGTAAATGCCGTTATCGAGATTGGCAAATAACTGGGCGATTCAGCTAGAGCAATACTCAAAATCAAATCAATCATAGAGATAATAGGTAAGGCGTATTGCAAAATAAAGAAAAAGGTTAAATCAAATTTTTGAATAAGTTCAATTTTTTTTGATAATAATTGTTCGCCATAATCAAAAAATCTTTGCAAACCTCCTTCAGCCCATCTTTGTCTCTGTGAAAATAAAGCAGATATATTTTCAACGGCTTCTTCCATAACAGGAGGATCCCATAGAATCCCAATTTTTGCTTTAGTAAGTAAAAGCCTGAGACTTAAATCCAAATCATCAGTAACTGTATCTTCATTAAACGAACCACATTTAAGTAAAACTTTTTTATTAATTAATTGACCATTACCTCTCAATTCAGATACTCCAGCAACAGATAATCTTCCATATTGAAAGATTGCATCCATGGCCATTTCCATAGATTGACAACTGGTTAAAAAATTCTTACTCACATTTATGACTGATTTTCTTAATTGCACTGCTGACCAAGATCCCTCATAAACAAAACTAAATAATCTTCGTAATGTGCCTTTTTTCAGTTGCGCATCAGCATCTAATATTAATATCCATTCTCCATATGTAAACTTTAAAGCATAATTTAATGCTCCTGATTTACCACCTCCAGCATTTGCAGATCTACTGATAATTTTTAATTTATCAAACTCTCTCGATAACCTTTCCAAAATTAAAGGTGTCTTATCAGAACTGCCGTCATCAATAATATAAATATTTAACTTATTAGTTGGATAGTCTAAATTAAATAATCTTTCGACTAATCTTTCAATTACATTTTCCTCATCTCTTGCAGCAACTAAAATATCTAAAGTAGGTAAGTTATCATCAGAAATTTTCTTATAGTTCTTTGTTGAACTAACATTTCTATCTAGATTTTTTGAAATTACATATAATCCATAACATGCGATTAAAAAAGAAATCGCAAATGTAAAAGATAAAAAGTATTTAAAATGAAAAATGTGAGGAATCGTACTTACTGATAAACAAACAACAAAAAATAATAATGATTTTAATCTTCGATTTTTGTAAAAACCGTTGTTCATGAATGCTTTCTTATGTTTATTATTTTAGTTAATGAGACAATATCTCAATTTTTTTAATTTTTGTTCCCTGATAATAATGATTCAATATTTGTTCATAAGTAAAACCCAATTTAGCCATTTCGATCGCTCCTGATTGAGACAAACCTACACCATGACCGAAGCCACCTCCTTTAAAAAGCCAAAGATTATCATTTAATTTATTAATAATAAATAAATTACTTGGTAAAAAACTCAATATTCTTCGAATATCATCTTTTATAAGAACTATGGGTTTTTGAACATTTTTCAGCTTAATTTCTAATTTTATTACTCTTCCACTGGAACCTCTCTCAATAATATTTAGATTAACCAAATCTGCTTTCTCCTTAATCAATTGATTATTTATTAAATTATTTTGGATTATTTCACTAGAAACTTTTTTCTGCCATCGATAAAGAGAATGCCTGTCACCATAAACCTTCTCATCTGCAAAATCAAGAAATTTGTTTAATTCATCTCCAGTTTTGATTGGAAGCTTAAAAGTTTTTTTTAAAGGATCTAAACCATCAATCATTGCATTAAGATAGCGGTAATCTTTTATTTGCCAAGATTCGCTTGCACTAGCTGATAAACCACCATTAGAGCCATGATAAAAGGAATTAATTGGTTTGTTTTTATAAGTAATTATTAAATTAGAAGTATCTATAATCGCTTTATTCACATTTTTATATTTAATATTAGGGGGTTTATAAACTTGACATTGAGTACTGATACACAAATGATAATTATCGATATTAAATCTTTCTGAATTATAAAGAGCCCAAGTCCTGGCAATCACTGCTTGTGCTTTTAAAGCTTCTAAAGGTGAATTAGAGCCTATCTCATATGGCAGGACACCTTTCAGATAATCATCAAATTTAATTTTCTGAATCAACGTCCAAGTTCCGTATGAATCTTTGGCTAAATAAAACTTTTTCCCAAAATTAATATCATTAATTCTTATCTCATCTGATGAAGATAGGAATATCGGGCCCTGAAGTTGTTTTTGAGAATATTCACTGATAAGAAAAGGAACTATTTTTGAACTATAAGATTTTTTGAAAATTTTATAGTTCAATTTATTGGGAACATTTTTACTTATTGGTATCCAAACTTCCCAATTTTTTGGATACGCTACGAGAGCTTCATAACCTTTTTCTTTTAAGTTTTTAGCTTTCCTTTGAGCAGATTCAAAGCTTGCAAATGGACCAAATACAATTCTCTCAATTACGACAGGAGTTTTCAAAGGAATCTTCTTAAAAAGAATATTTATTTTTTTAGATTTATATTTAAGACCATTAGAGGAATGGAGTGTAATGAAATTTTTGTTTGTTATAAACGTGATATTTTGTTTTTCAAAAAAACTATCCGTATTAGCTCCTAAATATTGTTTTAATCCAATTAAAAAATTACCTTTTTTTAATTCTTCAGTAAGATTTATTTTTAAAGATTCTTTTGCATACAAATTTATTTTAAATATTGGTGTAATACAACATAGTAAATAACAGCTATAAATAATATGTAAAAAGTTAAATCTGCGCAGCATACGATGGAAATTTCCTTATCAAATCAAAACTTTAATTTGCACCAATGCATATAAAGGTTTAGATTATCTAGAATAAACGTTATCAAAGGAAATGTCTAAACTTAAGACTCGTAAATCAGCAGCAAAAAGATTTAAAGCTACTGCTACGGGTAAATTCATGAGAAGAAGAGCTTTCCATAATCATTTATTAGATCACAAAAGCTCAAAATTGAAGAGACATCTATCTACAAAAGCTGTTGTTGATGAAAGAGATGCTGATAATGTAAGATTAATGATTCCCTACGCATAAAAGCGCTCAAGTTACTTTCAAAATAAATTTATGGCACGAGTTAAAAGAGGCAACATAGCCAGAAAAAGAAGAAACAAAATCCTTAATCTTGCAAAAGGTTTCAGAGGAGGAAACAAGAATCTATTTAGAACTGCTAACCAAAGAGTAATGAAAGCTCTATGTAATGCTTATAGAGATAGAAGAAGAAGAAAAAGAGATTTTCGAAGACTTTGGATTGCAAGAATCAATGCCTCAGCAAGAATCAATGGTACGAATTACAGCAAATTAATTAATGGATTAAAGACATCTGAGATAATTATTAATAGAAAAATGCTTGCACAATTAGCTTTGAACGATCCACAATCTTTTGAGAAAATAGTTTCTGCTGTAAGCAAATAAATTATACGAATATAATTTTGAGCAATATATTTTATCAGTAATGGAACTATCTTCCTTTCAATCATATTTGATAATACTTTTTGTAGTACTTGTAATAATTTCTGTTTTTGTCTTTCGACAATTTCTTAGAACAAGAAAGGAAGAATTAAATTTAGTTACATTTGAGCAAAAAGGTCTAGATTCATTCACAAAAGCTAGTGAACTTTATGAATTTGGCTCTATACAAATTAAAAAAAGGTTGTATTCAGAGGCCACTAAGACTTTTTTAAAAGCTGTTGATTATTATGATGATGAACCTAATGAGGCAAAAGCTATCATAGAAAATGCTCTCGGTTTTTCCTATGCTGCGCAAAATAAATTTAAAAAAGCAATCATACACTATAATTCAGCTATAAAATCTCTTCCAGAATATACAGTAGCTTTAAATAATCTTGCTTCAGCACAACAACGATTACTCGAATATGAATTAGCGTATGCAACTTATAAAAAAGTTTTATTAATAGATCCAAACAACAAAACAGCAATCAAGAAGAGTAAAGAACTACAACAAAGGAATAATTACTCTCCTTATAAAGGAATAAAAGATAAAGGGTTTTAAAAATGAAAGAAGATTCAGCCTTAATTATTGGAGGTAAAAACTTTTCAAGCCGATTAATGGTAGGCACAGGAAAGTACACATCTGCAGAAGTAATGGTAGAAAGTTTATTAAATACTGAATCTGAGATAGTAACTGTTGCAGTTAGAAGAGTGCAAAATCATCAAAATGGTGAAAATTTATTAGAAAAAATTGATTGGGAAAAATTCTGGATGCTTCCTAATACTGCTGGCTGCGCTAATGCAGATGAAGCAGTGAGAATAGCAATTTTAGGAAGAGAACTTGCAAAATTATCAGGTCAAGAAGAAAATAATTTCGTCAAATTAGAAGTGATTCCCGATAAAAAATATTTATTACCTGATCCCATAGAAACTCTGAAAGCAGCTGAAATTTTAATAAAAAAAGATTTTATTGTTCTACCTTATATAAATGCTGATCCAATATTAGCTAAAAAGTTAGAAGAGATAGGTTGTTCAACAGTAATGCCATTAGGATCACCTATCGGCTCCGGCCAAGGTCTTTTAAATCTATCTAATATTTCCATAATTATTGAAAATTCCAATATTCCAGTAATAATTGATGCTGGTATAGGTGTCCCGAGTGAAGCTTCTCAAGCTATGGAACTGGGAGCAGATGGGGTTTTAATCAATAGTGCAATTGCCTTGGCTAAAGACCCTTTAAAAATGGCTAAAGCCATGAATCATGGGGTAAGAGCTGGGAGAGAAGCCTTTCTGGCTGGAAGAATTGAAAAACAGAGGTTGGCAAGCGCTAGTTCTCCTTTCACAAACATCTCGAAAAAGTAATATTAAAGCCTTTAAATATTTTATCAAAAACTAAAAAAAAGGTTTATGAAAACTAATTTATATATTGAAAAAAAAGATTTGAAACTTTTTACAATATTTTTTCGCATTTTGGAAGCACTCTGTAGTAATTTAATAAATATAAGATGACCTTTTCAATTCTGGAGTTTTGAGTGAAAGTAATTGTTCTTGGCGGAGATGGTTTTTGCGGTTGGCCTTGTGCGGTAAATTTAGCTGAACAAAATCATGAAGTAATTATAGTTGACAACCTAAGTCGAAGAAAAATAGATATTGATCTTGAAGTGGAGTCTTTAACCCCAATTTCATCAATAAACGAAAGACTTTCTGCGTGGGAAGAGACTGGTGGTAAACCAATAAAATTTCTCAATATTGATCTTTCTAAACAATACCAAAAATTACTTAATTTACTTATTGAGGAAAAACCTGATTCGATTGTACATTTTGCTGAACAAAGAGCCGCACCTTACTCAATGAAATCAAGTTATACGAAAAGATATACAGTTGATAATAATGTCAATGGTACACACAATTTACTTGCTGCAATTGTAGAAAGTAATTTAGATATTCATATCGTTCATTTAGGAACTATGGGTGTATATGGATATGGATCACATAGAGGCGCAACAATCCCTGAAGGCTATTTAAAAGTTGAAGTTCCTCAACCAGATGGAAGTCGTTTTGAAGAAGAAATTCTTCATCCTGCAAGTCCGGGCAGTGTTTATCATATGACAAAAACATTAGATCAATTATTATTTCTTTATTACAATAAAAACGATTTAATTAGAATCACAGATCTTCATCAAGGGATTGTTTGGGGCACCAATACAGAAACAACATTAAAAGATCCAAGATTGACAAATAGATTTGATTACGATGGCGATTATGGTACTGTTCTTAATAGATTTCTAATGCAAGCAGCTATAGGATATCCATTAACTGTCCATGGAACAGGAGGACAAACAAGAGCTTTTATACACATAAAAGATTCAGTGAAATGTGTTCAACTTGCTTTAGAAAATCCTCCAGAATCTGGAGAAAGAGTCAAAATTTTTAATCAAATGACAGAAAGTCATCAGGTTGGTGAATTAGCTAAAAAAGTTGCTTCGCTTACTGGAGCCGAAATTAATTATTTACCAAATCCTCGAAATGAAGCAGTCGAAAATGATTTAATAGTTGATAACAAGTGTTTCATAGAATTAGGGCTTAATCCCACCACACTTGATAATGGCTTATTAGAAGAGGTTCTTGAAGTAGCTAAAAAATATTCTATGAGATGTGATAAAAAAAGAATTCCTTGTATTTCAACTTGGACGGAGAAACAAGCTAAAGCAATAAAAAATAATTAAAAATTGTTTTAATATCTAATTTAAACAAGTGAAAATAGCATTCTTTACTGAAACTTTTCTGCCTAAAGTCGACGGAATAGTAACAAGATTAACTAAGACAATCGAATTTCTAACAAAAAATGGAGATGAAGTCATCGTATTTTGTCCCGAGGGTTGTCCTAATACTTATCAGGGAGCGACAATAGTTGGTGTAGCTGCTATGCCATTACCATTATATCCTGAATTGAAATTAGGCCTTCCTGGCCCCGCAGTCTCTGATAAGCTAGAACAATTTAAGCCAGATTTAATACATGTAGTTAATCCAGCAGTACTTGGTCTAGGAGGTATATGGCTAGCTAAAACAAATAATATTCCCCTAATTGCAAGCTACCATACACATCTTCCAAAATATCTTGAACACTATGGAATGGGAATGTTAGAACCGCTTTTATGGGAATTATTAAAAGCAGCTCACAATCAAGCCTTATTAAATCTTTGTACCTCATCTGCAATGGTTAATGAACTTGAAGACAAAGGCATACAAAGGACTGCTTTGTGGCAAAGGGGCGTAGATACTGAAAACTTCAAACCAGAATTAAGAAGCGAAAAAATGAGAGAAAAATTATTTGGTAAATATAAAGATGCCGATTCACTTTTGATTTATGTAGGTCGATTATCTGCAGAAAAGCAAATTGAGAGAATTAAACCAGTTTTAGAAAGCATACCAGGAGCATGTCTAGCTCTTGTTGGAGATGGTCCATACAGAAGTCAGTTAGAAAAAATTTTTGAAAACACTAAAACAAATTTTGTAGGTTATTTGTCTGGAGAAGAACTTGCCAGTGCTTATGCATCTGGAGACATTTTCTTATTCCCGTCAAGCACGGAAACTCTTGGATTAGTATTATTAGAAGCAATGGCAGCAGGATGCCCAGTGATAGGAGCAAATAAAGGAGGAATTCCCGATATTATCAACGATGGAATAAACGGCTGCTTATATGACCCAGATGAAAAAGACAATGGAGAAAAAAGTTTAATTGAAGCCACGAAGAAAATTTTGGCAGATAAAAATAAAAAAGAAGCTATGAGAATAGAAGCTAGAAAAGAAGCTGAACAGTGGGACTGGAATCAAGCTACTCTTCAATTACAAAAATATTATTCAGAAACACTAGAAAATATCTCTTAATGTTCTTTGAATTAAGCTACATGAGGTGGTGGCGTAGGATTAATAAATGTATTGATTGGAAGTATTAAAGTAGCTATATTTTGATTCTTATCAGGCCTCTGTTTTTTTGGAAATCTTTTCCCAAAAGGCACCCTAATAACATTAGTACCTTCAACAGAACCAACTTTTAAATTATTTACTGATAAATTATTAACAAAATTTGGTAAATCCAAATTCTTGATTGGCAAGAGTTTAACTTTGCCATCCTTAAGATCTTTGCTCATAGCTTCAAATACCCCAAATAAATTTGATGCTTGATAATAATAATCAAAAAATTTAAAAAAATTCTATAAGAAAATATTAAATTTTTTATTCAAATTGACATTAACTAAAAAAACAAGAAAATGCCAGTCTTTTAAGCACATTTTTTCTCCTCTAAGAAATCTTGATCATTGACATTACAAGAACAAATTAAATTTCTATCTCCATAAGCATTATCAATCCTTGATACTGAAGACCAAAATTTATATTCGTATTTACCTTTATAAGGATATGCAGCCTTTTCTTTTGAATAAGGATAATTCCAATTATCTGAGATCAATTCACTTATGGTATGAGGAGCATTACTAATTAGATTATTATTTTTAAGATCAATATTGTTTTCAATTTCTTCAATTTCTTCGCTTATTAAAAGCATAGCTTCACAAAATCTGTTTAATTCTGTCAAACTTTCACTTTCTGTCGGCTCAATCATAATAGTCTCAGGAACCGGCCAACTTATTGTTGGAGCATGAAAACTATAATCTATTAATCTTTTGGCTATATCATTTACACTTAAACCTGTTTTTGACTTCAAATCCCGAAAATCAAGAATGCATTCATGAGCAACGAAGTTATTTTGTCCTTTATATAAAATCCTAAATTTATTTTTTAATTTATTAGCAATATAATTTGCTGACAATATTGCATGAGTACTCGCCTTCCTTAAACCGCTTTGACCGGCCATCTTAATATACATCCAGCTTATTGGAAGAATACTTGCACTTCCGTGCTGTGAAGAAGATACAGAATATCCAAGGTGACTAAAAATGTTATCTGTTAAAGAATGGGAAGGAAGGAAAGGACTTAAAATATCAGATGTTGCAACTGGACCAACACCTGGTCCGCCGCCGCCATGAGGTATACAAAAAGTTTTATGTAAGTTCAAATGGCAGACATCCACGCCATAATCTCCAGGCTTACACAATCCGACCTGAGCATTAAGATTGGCCCCATCCAAATAAACGAATGCGCCAACTGAATGAATTAATTCACAAATTTCTTTGATTTTTAATTCAAAAACTCCATGAGTAGAGGGATAAGTTAGCATTAATGCACCGATTTTATTATCTAGTTCTTTGACCTTAATTAATAAATCCTCATATGAAATATTACCCTCAGAATCACATTTTATAGTTACAACATCAAAACCTGCCATAACAGCGCTAGCAGGATTTGTTCCATGAGCACTTTGTGGAATTAAGCATTTTTTTCTTGCTAAATCGCCTTTTGAAGCGAAATAAGAATTAATTGCCAATAGACCCGCAAACTCACCTTGAGAGCCTGCATTTGGTTGGAACGAAACTGAATTCAAACCAATAAGTTCACTAATCCATTTCTCAAGATCACTTATTATTTTTGAATAACCTCTAGTTTGATTAGCTGGAGCGAAAGGATGAATTGAAGATAAATTAGCCCATGAAATTGGACTAAGCTCTGCTGCAGAATTTAATTTCATAGTACAACTTCCCAGCGGAATCATTCCATCAACCAGTGAAAAGTCTTTCTCAGCAAGTTTAAAAATATACCTCATTAAATCAGTCTCACTTTGATAGTTCTCAAATATATTTTGTTGCATCCATTCTTTATTTCTTAGAGGAATACCTTCAAAATGAAAAGAATTATTAACTTTAATGTGTTTAAAATCTTCTTTTTTACCGACACCATTTGCTATTAAGCTAACTATTTTACGGATTTCATTTTCATCAGTAAGCTCATCTAGGGAAATTCCAAATCCTGTAGAATCCTCAATCGACGAACCCAAAGGTAAAATTCTAAAATTAAATCCGTTTTTCAAAGCTTCTTTATGAATCTTTTCAGATTCCTCGCAGTAAATATCCACACTATCAAACCTATTCCCAAGAGGTATTTTGAAACCTAACTCACAAAGACACGATTCTAAATATCTTCTTAATAAAACTAACCTCTTAGCCATTTTTGTTAAGCCATTAGCACCATGATAGATGGCATAAAAAGAGGAAATTATTGCTAGCAACGATTGAGCTGTACAAATATTACTAGTCGCTTTTTCTCTTCTTATATGTTGTTCTCTTGTTTGTAGTGCCAATCTCAGTGATTGTTCTCCGTTTTTAGATAGAGTTTGCCCTACTATTCTTCCGGGTATAAGTCTTTTATATTTTTCACTACATGCAAAAAATGCTGCATGAGGACCACCAAAGCCCATTGGGACCCCAAATCTTTGAAGACTTCCAACAGCTATATCTACTCCAAATTCGGCTATTGGTTTTATTAAAACTTGCGCAAGAGGATCAATAATTGATGTAACAATGATTTCTGCTTTTTGAGCTTGGGAAACTAAAAATGTTGGATCAAATAATTCTCCATTTTTCCCAGGAAGCTGAATTAAGAGACCAAAAACATCATCATAATTTTTAAGGTGCTTTTGATTAAAACGTTTTAAATCAATTCCTAATGGTTTAGCTCTCGTCAATAAAACATTAAATGTATGATCAAAAACATTTTCATCTACTAAAAAAATATTTGAGGACTTATTTTTCCTGGCGGAAAAACTCATTGTCATTGCTTCTGCAGCAGCTGTTCCCTCATCTAAAAGCGAAGCATTAGCCACTGAGAATGCTGTCAATTCACAAATTAAAGTTTGAAAATTAAATAAAGCTTCTAATCTGCCTTGCGCAATTTCTGCTTGATAAGGGGTATAAGCTGTATACCATCTGGGGTTTTCTAATACATGCCTTTGGACAACCTTTGGAGTATGGGTACCATAATATCCAAGACCGATTAAGGATCTTATTTTATGATTTTTATTAGATATTTCTTCTAATTCGTTCAATGCCTCAATCTCAGAACAGCCTATTGGCAGGCTATTTGAATATTTTTCTTTAAACTGAATATCTTCAGGAATAACTTGATTAATAAATTCGTCTATGTTATTAAAGCCAAGTTTTTGAAGCATTTTTTTCTCATCATTCTCCTTCAATCCAAGATGCCTTCCAATAAATAAATCCGAGTTAATTGAGGGATTCATATTTAATTTATTTTTCTTTAAAATAGCCGGTTTTTAAAAATTTGCTTTAATTTGGTGAAACCTTTGATTTATATTCATCTGAATTCATTAATTCGTCTAATAAAACATTCGATTCTGGTTTAATAATTAGCAACCATCCATTGCCAATTGGATCATTTTGCAAAATTTCTGGATTATCAATAACACTTTCATTTACAGAAAGCACTTCTCCTGCGAAGGGAAGATATACTTCTTCAACTGCCTTAACAGACTCTATTGTTCCAAAAGTTTCTCCCTTTTGTAAATTAGTTCCTTTTTCAACTAATTCAACAAAAACAATATCTCCTAATTGATCAATTGCAAATTCACTAACACCAATTTTTAACAATCCATTTTCTTCCTTTACATATTCATGTGTATCGGCATACTTTAAATTATTCGGAAACTTATAGGACATAATAAAATTTATGAAAAAATGAGAGATTCCCTTTCAATTAGATTTTCTTCTAATAACTCAAATACTAATTGAATTAAAGCAATTTTGATGTGAGCCATGTGAGAACCACCTTGAACAAAAATATTATATGGATCTCGTAAAGGAGCATCAGCTGAAAATTCACTTGTACTTCCTTCAATAAACGTGCCTCCTGACATTAATAAATTTGAATCATAACCACTCATTGGAGAAGGAATGACACTTAAAAAAGAATCTATCGGTGAAGAATTTTGAAACGATTGACATACTTTTTGTATTAAGTGTGGATTATTTAATCTAACTGCTTGAATTATGTCTGACCTGTAAGACTTTGGCTTTGGTAAAACCATAAAACCTAGTTTTTGAAAAACGGCAGCAACCAAATCGGCACCTTTGAGAGATTCATGCACCATTTGAGGTGCTAAAAATAATCCCTGCAGAATTAATCTGCCACAACCAAAGTTAATTCCTGCATCGGCTCCAATTCCTGGTGCAGTTAACCTACAACATGCCATTTCAACTAATTCAGAATCACCTGCAATGTATCCACCAGTAGGAACAATTGTCCCACCCAAGTTTTTAATTAGTGATCCAGCGATTATATTTGCACCGTTGGTAATTGGTTCACTTTCTTCTACAAGCTCTCCATAACAATTATCAACAAAACAAATACACCCAGGACTAAGAGAATGAACGAGATTGCAGATATGTTTGATTTGATTATTATTTAAAGATTTTCTCCAACTATAACCACAACTTTTCTGGATAAATACTAATTTACATTTATTATTTTTAAAAAAAGTTATAAGTTTTTCATCGTACGAATTTGTTTTTTCATCAATACTAATTTGTCGATATTCAACTCCTAAATCTAATAAAGAACCTTTTCCCTTTCCTCTAATACCTATCACTTCCTCCAAGGTATCGTAGGGATTGCCTGTAACAGATAACATTAAATCACCGGGACGCAAAATTCCAAAAAGAACGGAACTTATCGCGTGAGTCCCGCTTACAAATTGCATTCTTACAGCTGACTTTTCTGCAAGAAAAAATTTTGCAAATACATCATCAATCTTTTGTCTAGATAAATCATCATGCCCACTACCTGTTGATTGATTGAAATGAATAGTTGAGACTTTTTCTTCATTAAAAATTCTCAAGATATTCTGTAATTTGTCATAAATTTGATTTGATCTTTCGTGAAAAATATCTTTTAAATCTTCCTCTAATGCAATAACCATCTCTTTGGCTAAATTAAAATTATAATTTTTATTATTTTTCATTCTTTAAAACTCTCTTTTTTTGAAAAGCTATATCTCTTAAATGCATAAGAAAAGCGTTAGGTCCTCCCTCACTAAAATAAGAAAGTTTTTTTGATGTCTCATAAAGATCAAGTAATTCTCCATCTAATTCCTCTGCCGTATAATCTTTTATTCCAGCTATCACTTCCGCGAAACGCTCTCTTCTTAAAGGCTTTGAACTTGTATATGCCTCCATAACGACAACTTTACAATATCTCCAAGGCCTGTTTTGACAAAAATGATCAGAAAGAGCATCGCTTAATGTAGAGGCTTCATGATCTTCGATATACCAATCGAAAGATGAAGGAAGAGGTTTCAATCCTGAAAAAATTTCAAATAATTCTCCTGCTGACAATGGCTTACCAGAGTCATTTTTTAGTGGCAGAGCAGAATCTTCCAATGATCTCCATAATTCTGGGTGATTTTCTTCTAATTGATCCCTTATCGAATCTATACCTTGATCAAGAATCGTATTAACTTGTGCCAAAGCAAGAAAAACTTCTGGCCCTGGGGATGACAACTTTCCATTCCTTAAATTTGAAATCTGAGAATTATGCACTCTACCTAAATCAAGTATTTCAGAAAGCAGAGGCAAAACCCTGTGTGACCATGCATTTCTCTCATGCCAAAGATGAATCAAATGAGCCATAGCTCTTCGACCCTTCAATAATTTCTCCCGATATCCTAAACTCACGGATAATTAAAATAATCAATAGTATAGTATGATAATATTACATATCGGCCTTTTTGAAAACAGCTCTTCCAATATTATGAAATCAGTTATCTTCCAAGAAACAGCCAAATTAAAAAGACCTGTACCTGCAGAAAAGGTTTTAGAACTTCACTACAAATTTTTAGCTCCATCTAGCCACTCTAAAAATTACCCTCCTAGATTACATAAGACATGGGGGACTATATTTTTTATGATCGCAATACATGTATTATCTTTTGTAGCGTTACAACCACAGTTTTGGAGCTTACCCGCGGTAACTGCATTATTTTTCTTTTACTGGTTAACTGCATGCCTTGGAGTCACTTTGGGTTATCATCGATTGCTTTCCCATAGATCATTTGTTGTTCCAAAATGGCTTGAAAGATTTTTTGCCACGTGTGGTGCCATAAGCTGTCAGCATGGTCCTATTGATTGGGTTGGTTTACACAGACATCATCATTCATTCTCGGATACAGAAGTCGATCATCACAATAGCAAGAGGGGATTTTGGTGGAGTCACATGGGATGGATGTTTAAAGATGTTGAAGCTCTTAAAGCAGTACCAAAGTTAAGTGCAGATTTAATAAAAGACCCCTACTATAGATTTTTAAATAAATATTTTCTTTTTCTTCAAATACCAATTGGCTTATGCTTATTCGCAATAGGACAAAAACTAGAAGTTGGAGGCTGGGCAATGGTCTTATGGGGGATACCTTTAAGACTTGTAGTCGTTTATCACATAACTTGGTTAGTAAACTCAGCTACTCACTGTTGGGGTAAGGCTCCTTTTGAAAGCGGTGATGAATCAAAAAATAATGCTTGGGTTGCAGCTTTAACATTTGGAGAGGGATGGCATAATAATCATCACGCTTTCCCTAATTCAGCAAGACAGGGTTTATTCAAAGGGCAAATTGATTTGACTTGGGAGCATATTAAACTTCTTGCTAAATTGGGATATGCAAAAAAAGTAAAATTACCCTCTAGGACTTATTATTAAATATATAAACTAATAATTTTATGGCTAAAAGAGTAAAAGTCGTTTTAACAGAATCAATTGCCACACTCGGAAGAGATGGTGATGTTGTTGAGGTTGCTCCCGGTTATGCAAGAAATTACTTATTACCTTTCGGTAAAGCATCTAATGTTACCCCATCTATTCTGAAACAAATTGAACGAAAAAGAGCCAAAGAAAAAATTGCTGCAGAAAAATTAAAACAAGAAGCTATTGACTTTAAAACTGCTTTAACAACCATTGGTAGATTTACAATTAAAAAACAAGTTGGTGAAGATGGGGTTCTGTTTGGAACTGTTACAAATGGAGATGTTGCAGAGGCAATACAATCAGCTACCAAAAAAGATATTGATAGAAGAGACATAACAGTACCGGACATTCATAATTTAGGTTCATTCGTCGCCAAAATAAAACTTCATCAAGAAGTAAGTGCGGAAGTTAACATTGAAGTAACAAGTTAATAACTTTGTTGCATTATTTCTAAAAGTAGTCAGAGTATATATCTAAGTCTTCAATTATATGGTTTCGGTTCCTTTCCCAAATAATGGGTCTAATAAAAATTTCAAAAAAGACTATAGTAGCGAAAATGCAGGATTAGTTCCTCCCCAAAATATTCAAGCAGAAGAAGCTATTTTAGGTGGTATTCTTCTTGATCCGGATGCAATTGGAAGAATTGCAGATTTAATTAAACCAGAAGCTTTTTATATAAATGCGCATCAAGATATTTTCAAAACAGCCCTAATGTTACACACGCAAGGCAAACCTACAGATTTAACATCAATGAGTGCGTGGCTTGCAGACAATGGATCACTTGAAAAAATTGGAGGAAATTCTAAATTAGTAGAACTAGTAGAAAACGTTTCTTCCACAGCTTCAATAGAACAAGTAGCGAATTTAATAAGTGATAAATTTATACGGAGACAACTAATCCGATCTGGGAATGAGGTAATTCAGCTAGGATTTGATCAAACACAAGAAACTAATGAAGTATTAGATAAGGCAGAGCAAAAAATTTTTGAAATTAGCCAAGAAAAACCCACTAAAGGTCTTACTCAGGCGGCAGAAATTCTTACAAGTACTTTTAATGAAATAGAGTCAAGGTCGTTGGGTAAATCTGTTCCTGGTATTCCGGTCAATTTTTATGATCTTGATGCAATGACTCAAGGTTTTCAAAGAAGTGATTTAATAATTGTGGCAGGAAGACCATCGATGGGTAAAACTTCCATGGTTTTGAACCTAGCAAAGAATGTAGCTCAATCTCAGGATCTTCCTGTTTGTGTCTTCAGCCTTGAGATGAGTAAAGAGCAACTTACTTATAGATTACTTTCTATGGAAGTGGGTATAGAAAGTGGAAGATTAAGAACAGGTAGACTACAACAAGATGAATGGCCTTTACTTGGAGAAGGAATCAACTCATTAGGTCAACTTCCCATTTTTATTGATGATAAACCTAATTTAAGTGTTTTAGAGATGAGATCGCTATGCCGAAGATTAATAGCTGAGCAGAAAAAAGAACTGGGTTTAATAGTTATTGACTACCTGCAACTAATGGAAGGTACAACACCAGACAACAGAGTTCAAGAGCTATCTCGTATTACTAGAGGTCTTAAAAGCATGGCAAGAGAGTTAAAAGTACCAGTAGTAGCCTTATCTCAGTTAAGTAGAGGAGTTGAGTCAAGAACAAATAAAAGGCCTATGTTAAGTGACCTTAGAGAATCGGGTTCTATAGAACAAGATGCCGACTTAGTATTAATGATTTATAGAGATGAATATTACAATCCAGAAACTGAAGATAGAGGCATAACTGAAATTATTGTCACTAAACATAGAAATGGACCCGTTGGAACTGTTAAATTATTATTTGAACCACAATTTACAAGATTTAGGAATTTAGCTAATTAATTCATCACGAAAATGAAAAAGCAACAATCCTCCAATGAATCTTTTGACGTTATTGTTATTGGAGGAGGACATGCAGGATGTGAAGCTGCCATTACGACAGCTAAATTAGGCTTTTCAACCGCATTATTCACAATAAATTTGGATAGAATTGCTTGGCAACCATGCAACCCCGCGGTAGGTGGACCAGCAAAAAGTCAATTAGTACATGAAGTTGATGCTTTAGGTGGAATCATTGGGAAACTAGCTGATGAGACAGCAATACAGAAAAGAATATTAAATGCGAGCAGAGGGCCAGCAGTTTGGGCATTAAGGGCTCAAACCGATAAAAGAGAATATTCGAAACGAATGATAGAGATACTACAAAACACTGATAATCTATCTTTGAAAGAAGCCATGATTACTGAATTATTGATAAAAGAGGTTGAAACTTTTACCAAAAACTCAAAGAATACGACAAAGCAAATTAAAGGTGTGAAAACTTTTTTTGGAACCTGCTATTCTGCAAAATCAATAATAATAACTGCCGGAACTTTTTTGGAAGGGAGAATCTGGATAGGTAATAAATCGATGTCTGCAGGGAGATCCGGAGAGCAAGCGGCTCAAGGTTTAACTGAAAGCTTACATAGTCTTGGAATAAAAACTGAGAGACTAAAAACTGGAACTCCTGCAAGAGTGGATAAAAAAAGTATTTCTTTTGATGCATTAGATATTCAGCCAAGCACAGCTTCAGATAAATATTTTTCATTTGATCCCAAAATAAAAAACGACATGCCACAAATTTGTTGCCACATAACACGAACAACTCAAAAAACTCATGAATTAATTCGTAATAATTTGCATTTAACCCCAATTTATGGAGGATTTATAGATAGTAAAGGACCTCGATATTGCCCTTCTATAGAAGACAAAATCGTAAAATTTGCAGATAAAAATTCACATCAAATTTTCTTAGAACCTGAAGGGATAAATACGCCTGAAATTTACGTACAAGGATTCTCAACTGGGTTACCTGAAAATATTCAATTAGAACTTTTAAGAACATTACCAGGTTTAAATAAATGTAAAATGCTTAGGCCTGCTTATGCTGTCGAGTATGAATACATTCCTGCAACTCAACTTAAGTTATCATTGGAAACTATTGAGATAGACAATTTATTTAGTGCTGGACAAATCAATGGTACAACTGGCTATGAAGAGGCTGCTGCTCAAGGATTAGTAGCTGGAATAAATGCAACTAGAAAACTTAATATGAAAGATCCAATAATCTTTTCAAGAGAGAGCAGCTATATAGGCACTATGATCAATGACTTAATAACACGAGATCTAAAAGAACCATATAGAGTTCTCACAAGTAGAAGTGAATACAGACTTACTTTACGAGGAGACAATGCCGATAGGAGATTGACTCCTTTGGGTTTTGAAATAGGATTAATTGATGAACGAAGATGGTTTGCTCATAAAGAAAAAATGAAATTACTTAAAGAAGAAAATTCAAGATTAGAAAATACACGTTTAAAATGTACTGATGAAATCGCCAGAAACATAGAGTTAGAAAGTGGCTCAAAAATTAAAGGATCGACGACATTGAAAGATCTTTTAAAAAGACCAAATGTTCACTACTCTGATTTTATAAAATATGATTTGGCAAACAAAAGTCTACCAATAGCAGTTATGGAAGGAGTTGAAATAGACATTAAATACGAAGGTTACCTTAAAAGACAACAAAATAATATCGATCAGATAAATCGTCAAAGTCTCAAATCACTGCCAATCGAAATTAATTATGACCTAATAGATACTCTATCTTTAGAGGCCCGCGAAAACTTAAATAAAATAAAACCTACTAATTTTGGGGATGCCTCCAAAATACCCGGTGTCAGTAAAGCTGATTTAACAGCATTACTAGTTTGGCTTAAAATAAAAGAAATAAAAAAAGAAAAGACAAATAGTTTTGTTGAAAAAAAGTTATCATCTTAAAAGAAATTGGTATCATCACTGAATAATAAACTCTTTAACTCACCAAGAATTTTATGGGAAGAGAAAGCTACTGCTTTCTTAGTTGAAAATTCTTTACCAAAAATATCTGGCTCATGGAAATTAATGTTATTAGGTGATGGTAGTCCAACAAGACATTTACAACTTTTAACTAATCAAGAAACAAAAATCAAATTAATATCTATGCAAATAGATCCTCTCTTTAATAAAGAAGGTCCAATAGAAATCAATCAATTAAAAGAACCTTTAATTAGAAGGCAAGTTTGGATTAAAAATCAAAACGAAAGTCTTGCGTGGGCTGAAAGTTGGTGGAATTCACAACAAGTCAGTGAGAATTTAAAAGCAAAAGAAGAACCAATTTGGAAAAACTTAACTCAAGATAGATCAGAATTGTTTAGAGAAGTCGATAGCATTTCAATAGTTAATGCGAATTGGTTGGAGGAAGAATTTTGTTTTAAAGGTCCATTTTGGTCAAGAAATTACAGATTTTTTCGTAATAAACAACCTTTAACCATTATTCGTGAGGTCTTCAACCCTCAATTAGAAACTTGGTTAGGTTCCTCAGGAATTCAAAATTTTTCTAATCTATATTCTTCTTCTTCGTCTTGACCTTGGAAGACTTCTCCCATTATTTAAACCACTTGTTATGTTATCTTCATCACCATTAAGATCATCAATTTTTTCAGCAGATCTTTGCCATCTATTAACTTTTAAGTCTGAATCATCCGGCCATTCATCAAAATAGTTTGATTTTCCATAAGGCAACTTCTTTTGTTCATCTATTTGAATATTTTTAGGTTGTCTTAAAGATAAGGCCTCTAAAGGACGTTTTGAGGATATCTTTGCTAATTCATCAGATCTAGATTCTCTTGAAAAAGATTTAATATCTTGTACATGTGCATAACTATTTTCCTGATCTGACAAATCTTCCTCTTCAAAAAACACATCCATTTTATCTGAAACCCATTTACCAACATTTTTAACATTCCTGCGAGATATTCCTCGGAAATCAGTACTCCTTTTATTTCCGGGTCTTGAACCTGATACCCCATCAACAAATTGTCTTCCTGTTTCAACAATTTTATCAACTTGCTTATCAAGTATTGTTCTATCAAAATTATTTCTAAAGTTTCTAGGCCTGCGAGAATCCATAAATTATCTTTGTTTTAAATATCAAGTTACAACAACATAATAGGAAATTCTAAATAAAGAAACATAATCACATTTTTAAATTGTCAATCAAATAAAATTAAACAGTTTTTATTCCAAGATCCATTAAAAAACAAATTACAGCATTTTTTACAAGCGATATTCTTCATCCTTTTTCTATACATATATTTCTCCCCGCAATTTAAGCATTTTCCTATATATTTTAATGCTTTTCTTTCAACTGGAAAATTATGTCTAATACTTATCTGAAAATTTTTTTCTTCTTTGTTGATTTGGTTCATTTTACTTAGAAAATTTGGCCCGTGTATCTCATTAATATTCAAAATCCTATCTACCCAGGCATGAATCATTTCATGGCAGAGCGTACTATAAATTTGATTAGACGATAATTTACTTAAAATTGGCTTTGATAAAATAATCTCAGAATCAATAACTCCATTAAATTGTTTTCGCTTATAAAAACCTGCAGTTGTTTTTAATCTGTTATCACTCCATCTAACCTTTACTAAAGGCTCTTTATTAATTGTTAGAGATTGATCAAAAAATTGCTTATTAAATTTATGGAATATTGGTAAAAGAGGAATTACAGACATTATCGATTAAATTTAGTATTATTTTGACAAAAAAAGTCATCAAAAACGATTTATTTTCTTAAAATTAAAAAAAATCAAATTTTAAAATGGATGCATTACTAGTAAAAGATATTGGTGTCAAAGCTTTATTAATAGGTGGAGCAGTACTTGTTTCTTTTTGGACATTCAATGCTGTTAAGCTTGTTATAAGTGCAAGAGGAATTAATCCATTAGTTCGAAAATTCTTTGATCAAGTAGCAGCAGGAAGAATAGACGCTGCCTATGGACTTACTACAAAAACTTACAAAACACATGTAAAACGTCAAGACTTTTTAAAGTTTTTAGCTGGCTTAAATTTAAATAAATATAGAAATCTAAAGTCAGGAAGACCTAGAGTTCAAGAAGATCAGATCATAATTACTTTAAATTTAAAATCTGAAGATAAAAAAGAAGAGCTTCCACTAGATTTTACTTTTTCAAAAACTGACAAAGATTGGAAGATAGACAGAATTGCCAAAGTAAATTAGTAAAGGTTTAAATACTTGTGAAACATCAAGAACTTCGGGAAGAAGAAATAATAAAAAAATTAGAATTAAACCCAAGCAGGTTAGATAAAGAACAAATCATTTTTGAAGCAATGAAAAAAGGGCTTAATGATTTTTTTGATGGAATACGTATGGCCTTAGATCCCTTAGTAACTTTTGGTGTAAAGCAAGTGCCAGAGAAAGTAGAAGAGACATCTAATAAAGGATGTAAATGGAGTGATTTTAAAGGATTAACAACTCAATTGATCCAAAGAGAACTGACTGGGTATGCCGCTAGAGATGCGATCAAATCAGTTATGAACTCTGCGACTAAAGAGCAATGGAACGGATTTTACAGACGAGTATTAATTAAAGACCTCCGCTGTGGTGTTTCTGAAAAAACAATTAACAAAGTTGCAAAAAAATTTCCACAGTATGCGATACCTATATTCTCGTGTCCCCTTGCTCATGACAGCGCAAACCATGAAAAGAAAATGATAGGCAAAAAACAAATTGAAATTAAACTAGACGGAGTCAGAGTATTGACAATTATTAGGAATAATAAAGTAGAAATGTTTTCGCGCAACGGCAAGCAGTTTCATAACTTTGGTCATATCATTGCAGAAATAGAAAAAGTATTAGAAAAACATCCTGATCCCCAAGATTTAGTATTAGACGGTGAAGTGATGAGTGCTAATTTCCAAGACCTGATGAAGCAAGTTCACAGAAAAGATGGTAAAGAATCAAAAGATGCAGTCTTACACTTATTTGATATATGTCCACTTAAAAATTTCAAGGAGGGTTTATGGAAAAAACCCCAAACCACAAGAAGTATGCTGGTAAAAGATTGGGTAACAAAAAATTCAACTTTTTTAAAACATGTCCAAACACTCGATTGGGAAGATGTGGATTTAGATACTACTAAGGGACAAATGAGATTTATAGAACTTAATAAAGAAGCAGTAGAGGGAGGGTATGAAGGCGTTATGATTAAAAATCCTAATGCTTGGTATGAATGCAAAAGAACACATAGTTGGTTAAAAGCAAAACCATTCATAGAAGTTACATTGAGAGTTGTAGCAATAGAAGAAGGAACAGGCCGAAACGAAGGTAGGCTTGGAGCCATCCTGGTTGAAGGTGAAGATGATAAATATAATTATCGACTTAATTGCGGGAGTGGATTTAGTGACTCTCAACGTGAAGAATATTGGAGTGAAAGAGATCAAATAATCGGCCAATTGGTAGAAATCAGAGCTGATGCAAGAACTAAATCTCAAGATGCTGAAACCTTTAGTCTTAGATTCCCAAGATTCAAATGCTTTAGAGGATTCGAACCAGGTCAAAAAATCTAATTTTCAATGGGATTACTTTTGTGATAGTGAGTATTTAAACTGGTGGTAAATCATGCAATAAAGTATCTATTATTAATAAATTACAATTGAAAATTATTCGTCTTTATGGATAACAAAAATCTTTTCAAATATATTAAAACTCCCTGCGGTCAATCAAAATACATCGAATTAGAAGCTAATAAAAGTGTGCTTGGGAAATTAAGACTTTATTGGTTTATCATCATTGCGTCTATAAGAGATTGGAATATTAAGGATTAATTTCTTTTGACTCATTAATATATTCTCTAGCGTACTTTGCTGAAAAATATACAACCATCAATGTAGAAATCACACTTATAGTAGTAATCAGTATATTATTATTTGGTTGTAAATTTTTTAAATCCTGCAAACTTTTTGCCAAGCTACCTATAGAACAATAAAGAAATGTTCCTGGAATAATTCCAAGAAGACCTAAAGCAAAATCTCTAAATTTAATATTATTTAACCCATAAAAATAATTAAGAATACTAAAAGGAAAGAGTGGGGAAAGTCTTGCTAAAAGTATTAATTTAAGACCACCCTTCTGCACTACTTGTTCCATAAGACTTAATCTTGGATAACGATTAATAATTTTTTTCAGCTTTTTTGATAAAAAACTTTTTGAAATAAAGTATGCTATTGAAGCACCAATAACTGCCGCACAAAAAACTATGATTGAGCCGAGATAGGAACCATATAAAAAACCAGATAATAAAGATAACCAAGAGGCGGGAAGAATTAATAAAATAATTAAAATATAAAGAAAAATAAAAGCAAAAATACCAATATTTGTATTAAAAAAAAAGGCTAAATCATAAATATTTTCAAAAAAAGAAGACATATTACTTTAATAAGTTAAGTTTCTTATTGATTCTTTCAGATTGCAAATTTCCCTCTTTTAACTTAACAAAACATTCATCAACAATATCTCTTGGAGCTTTATCAATAAAGTTTTTGTTAGATATTCGCTTATTTAAAGATTCTATTTCAAGATTAACTTTTTTCAAATCATTAGTGAGCCTATCCTTCAAAGCCTCTAGATTAACAAAATCATTAAAAGGCAAATAAACCTCTAGATCACCAATAATACCTGAAAAAGACTTGACAAAAGTATTTTTGTCGATCTCATTAGATTTACGGAGAACCACTTCAGATGACTTAGTAAAAGTTTTAAGATCTACTAATAGAGTTTTAAGGAAATTAGTTAATTCAACATTATCTGAAATTAAATAAACAGGAACGAGTTGAGATGGCTTAAGTCCTAATTCCACCCTAAGATTTCTAATCAATCTAATTATTTCAAAGAGCTCTTGAAAAGATTTATCTATATGATGATTTATGTGTTTTTTTTCTACAACAGGCCATTGCTGAAGAGATAATAAAGTCTGTTCGGGTTTTAGTTGTAATGCATGCCATAGTTCTTCAGTAATATGCGGCATAAATGGATGCATCATTACTAAAACATCAGAAAGTACCTTGATTAATATTTTTTCCGATATTTGTCTATTCTGTAATTCCTTATTACTGAACTTTTGCTTTGAAAATTCAACATACCAATCACAAAAATCATTCCAAGTAAATTCGTATAATAATTTCGCAGCTTCACCTAATTTGTATTCAATTAAAAGATTAGATACTTTGGAATTCAATTGATTTAATTTTGATAAAATCCATTTATCAGATAATTGAAAATATTTTTCATCACTCTCGCTTAATAAATAATTTTCAGAAAAAGTTTTATTTATCAAAACAAATTTAGTAGCATTCCAAAGTTTATTTGCAAAATTCCTTGATGCTTCAACTGTTGAAGAAGTATCATTTTTTCGATCAAAATCTAGCCTTATATCCTGTCCAGCTCCAGCGACTTCTCGAATTAAAGCAAACCTCAAAGCATCAGAACCGTATTTATCAATCAAAAGCAAAGGATCAATACCGTTACCTGCACTTTTACTCATTTTTTTATTATTTTCATCTCGAACTAAACCATGAATATAAACATCCTTGAAAGGTATTTTATTCGTAAAAGTTTTACCCATCATTGTCATTCTGGCTACCCAAAAGAAAATGATATCGAAACCGGTCACTAAAACGCTATTGGGATACCATTTTTTAAAATCTTCATCATTTACGTTAGGCCAACCTAATGTAGAAAAAGGCCATAAACCACTTGAAAACCAGGTATCTAGTACATCTTTATCACGAATAAGTTGAAAATCAGCTCCAAATTCTTTTGTAGCTTTGTTTAAAGCTTCTTTCTCATTCCTTGCAACAATATATGGAGTATTTTGATCGATTGAATCCTCTGAATGTTTCAAGATATACCATGCAGGAATTTGATGTCCCCACCATAATTGCCTACTAATGCACCAATCATTGATATTATCTAACCAATCTTTATAAACTTTCTCCCAGCGATTAGGAATAAAAGTAGGCTTTTGAGAATCAAGTTCTTCAAGACAACTTGAAGAAATATTTTCCATTTTTAAAAACCACTGGGTTGACAATAATGGCTCAATTGGCACTTTCCCCCTTTCGGAAAAAGGTACAGTATTTTTATAGTCTTCTATTTTTGTTAACAAACCTAACAAATCTAATTCCTTTATTATTTGTTTTCTAGCTTCATATCTATCTAAATCCTGAAATTTTCCTGCATTAATATTAAGAGTTCCATCTTTATTCATTATATTTATTTGCTTTAGATTATTTCTTTTGCCCATAGCAAAATCGTTAGGATCATGAGCTGGAGTTACCTTTACACAACCTGTACCAAAATCCTTATCAACTTCCATATCAGCAATAATAGGTATTTCCCTATCAACAAAAGGAACTTTTACTTTTTTTGCAATATACTTTTTATATCTTTCATCATTTGGGTTTACAGCTAAAGCAGTATCTCCCAATAAGGTTTCAGGTCTGGTTGTTGCGACCTCTAAGTATTCATCTAAAATTTGACCCGCATCAGAAATTAAGGGATATTTAAAATGCCATAAATGTCCATTAACCTCCTGCATTTCAACTTCAAGATCACTTACTGCTGATTGAGATGCTGGGCACCAATTAACTAAATATTCACCTCTATAAATAAGTTTTTTATCGTGCAGAATATTAAACGCTTCAATAACTGCCTCATTTAATTTTTCGTCAAGAGTAAATCTTTCTCTCTCCCAGTCTACAGAATAGCCAATTCTCTTTAATTGAGATACTATTTTACCCCCACTCTGCTCTTTCCAAATCCAGGCTCTTTTTAAAAAATCTTCTCTTCCAATATCGCCACTATTTTTACCCTCATTTTTTAATTGTTTTTCAAGTATAGTTTGGACGGCTATTGATGCATGATCAGTTCCTGGTAAGCACAATACATTTTTACCAAGGAGTCTTTGGAAACGAATAATCACATCTATTAACGAACTATTGAAAGCATGTCCCATGTGTAAAGACCCTGTGACATTGGGAGGAGGAATAACTATACAAAAAGGTTCACCTTTATCTCTCGAATCGGGACTAAATGCTCTTAAACTATCCCATTGTTTTTGCCACTTTTTTTCAACCTCTGAGGGTGAATAATTCTTTAATGTAAATTCATCATTCAACTTATTCATTTGCAATAGTTATTTCATTAGCTTTTTATTTATTTTATATTGATAGAAGCAAATAATTGAAAAATATCAGTTTGCAAAAATAAAAATTATTCTAAATCAATTTAAATCCAGAGCCACAAGAGCACCTTTTTGCATTTTCTGGAGTTGAGATAAGAAAACCACCACCACTTAAATCACTGTAATAATCAAGTTTTAAATCTTTTAACAAAGAAAACTTTTTAATATCAGCATATAAAGTTATACCCTCGGTTCTAGATATTGGAGAACCATTATTTATTCCTGGTTTCAATTTAATATGCATCCAACCCTCTGAACCTTCATCTTTAATTAGGTCAATAAACATTTCACCTGGAGAACCCCCAAAGGATGCTTGCCTAGATAGCTCTGATGCAGCACTTTGACTGATTGAAAGATTTACGATCTCAGTCATTAAAATAAATTAGTCAATGGGCGATCCAGGGTTCGAACCAGGGACATCCTGCTTGTAAGGCAGGCGCTCTACCGCTGAGCTAATCGCCCTTATAATAATTCATTCTAATAGATGAAGTTGAAATTTTTATAATAAGTATTTAAATATTTCATGATTAAGGCAAAATTAAAAAAATAAAATAAAGATTTATGACCCCAAACAATTGCAATAACAATCAAAACGATAGAAATTTAAAGGCTTTAGAGAATTTCAAAATTTTAATATCCAATATTAAATTATTAAAAGATAAAACTTGGGGCTGTCCATGGCAAAAAAAACAGTCACATGAAACTTTGATCCCCTTTTTAAATGAAGAAAGTAATGAATTTATTGATGCAGTATATGAAAAAAACGCGAATAATATGTGTGAAGAATTAGGAGACCTTTTATTACAAATACTGCTTCATGCTGAAATTGGTTTTGAAGAAAATCAATTTGAATTAAATGATATTATCAAAAATCTCAATAAAAAAATCATCAATAGACATCCATATATTTTTAAAAAGCAAGAAAAAGTATCTTTAAAAAAATCGCAAGAAATTTGGAGAAATATCAAAAATTCAGAAAAGAAAGATCACAATAAAGAATCTTCAATTAGTAAACAATTAAATTCGGAAATAAGAAGTTTGCCTGCAACAGTTGGATCAGAAAAAATAACAAATACTGTTAAAAAATACGGTTTTAAGTGGGTAAGTAGTAATCAGATTTTTGATAAATTAAGTGAGGAAATATGCGAATTAAAAGAGGCGATACAAAGCAAAAATTCATCAGATATACAGGATGAATTTGGAGATGTTTACTTTACTTTGATAAATCTTTCAAACTTTTTAAAAATAAATCCAGAATCATCTCTACAAAAAACTAATAAAAAATTTTTAAAAAGATTTTCAATAATTGAAGATCTTGCAGGAGATAATATTAAAAAACAAACTCTAAAAGAATTTAAGCGACTTTGGAAAGTTGCTAAAAAAACATTATTTATAGAAAATCTAAAAAACAAATGAAAGATATAACAACGTGGATTGATGAATACCAAAAAGGTTCAAGATTTGGCCTTAAAGGAAAAGTTTTACTCAAAAAAAATTCTAAATTTCAAGAAATCCTGATCATAGAAAGTGATTATTATGGTAAGGCTTTAATGTTAGATAGATGTTGGATGACATCAATGAGAGACGAAAAATATTATCATGAATGTTTGGTTCATCCAGCCTTAAGTAGCATAAAAGAGAAATCTCGCATATTAATAATTGGAGGGGGTGATGGTGGAACCGCAAGAGAATGCTTAAAATATTCTCAAGTAGAAAAAATAGATTTGGTAGAAATTGATGAGGAAGTCATAAAGGCATCTAAAAAATTTTTGCAAGAAATTGGAGGTACTGCCTGGATTGATAAAAGATTAACCATACATATTGATGATGGTGTTAAGTGGGTAGAAAAAGCAAAAAATAATTTTTATGATTGCATTTTTATAGATTGTTCAGATCCCTCAGAATTTTCTAACTTATTATTTACAGATACTTTTTATAAAGAATGCAAAAGAATACTTACGCAAAAGGGAATATTAGCTACTCAAAGCGAATCACCTGAATCATTCAAAAATATACATATACATATTTTGAAATCTCTTAAGAAAGTATTTAAATTATCTGAAACTATGTACTCATTTGTGCCCATATACCCAAGTGGTATTTGGAGCTGGACATTCGCCTCAAAAGGAGAATTGAATTTATCAACACCATGTTGCAATGAGGTTACAACAATAGAAAAGGGATGTGATATTTGGAATTTAAATTTTCAAAATGCGGCATTCAAAATGATGCCAAATAAAATTGTGAAAGAACTAAATTCGTAAAATGATAAATAAAAATTTGTTTGATAAAGAAAAAGCAATTTTTATGGGGTCAAAAAGAAATCCTGATAATTGTTCAATTGGAATATTTGGAGTCAATTATGATGGGACATGCTCCTATAAGTCAGGAGCTAAATTTGGTCCTAATGCCATAAGGCAAGTTAGTACATGCTTAGAAACATTTTGTCCAAGATTAGAAAAAGATTTAGAAGATTTTAATTATGTTGATTTTGGCTCGTTAATAATTCATAAAAAGGACTCAAAGTCTGTCATTAAATCAGTCAAATCAGCAACAAATTTTTTAATGAGTAAAAGCCTAGCTCCCATTATGCTTGGAGGTGAACACTCTATTACGAGGGGTGCTATTGAGGCATTAGTCAAAAAATATCCAGATTTGATTTTAATTCAACTAGATGCTCATGCAGATTTAAGAAGTTCATATATGGGAAACGAACATAGTCATGCTTGTACAATGCAAAGATGCTTAGATGTCTTACCTGAAAAAAAGATTTTGCAAGTAGGGATAAGGAGTGGAACAAAAGAAGAGTTTAAATTTATGAGACATCAAAATCAATTAGTAAGATTCTCCCCAGGCGGGAATACCCAAGAATTAAAAAAGGCTCTTATTCCTTACTCTAATTCTCCAATATATTTAACAATAGATTTAGATTGGTTTGATCCAAGTTTATTACCTGGCACAGGAACTCCCGAACCAGGAGGATTTTTTTGGAACGACTTTGAAGCGATTCTCGACACTTTAAAAAACATTAGAATAGTTGCTTCAGATATTGTGGAATTATCTCCAGATATTGATAACAGCGGAGTAAGTAGTGTCGTTGCCGCAAAAGTACTAAGGAGCTTAATTATGTCATTAAAAAATATGCAATAAAAAAATTCTAAACTAAAGTATAGGAAACTAAAAAAATCGTTTAATATTTCATGGATTTACTTAAAAGTCCACTTTATTCAAAATATATTGAGTCAAATGCAAAGTTAATCAATTTTGCAGGATGGGAGATGCCCATATCCTTTTCGGGATTAATAAACGAACATGAATCAGTAAGAACATCAGCAGGATTCTTTGATATTTCCCATATGGGTGTAATTTCTCTCAGAGGTATTAATCCTAAAGAATATATTCAGAAATTTTTTCCTACTAATTTATACTCCTTTTCAGAAGGTCAAGGGCTTTATACACTAATACTTAATGAGAAGGGAGGAATAATAGATGACTTAATCATTTATGACCTTGGTCGACAAGAAGGTGATATCTCAGAAATCTTTTTAATAGTAAATGCCAGCAGATACCAAGATGATTTTTTATGGATTAAAAATAATTTAAATACCAACCAAGTTTCTGTATCAAACGCAAAAACAGACAAGGTTCTCTTATCAATACAAGGCAGAAATTCCTTTACGTTATTTGAAGAATGGATTGGCTCATCGATCTCACATATTCCCTACTTTGGATGTGAATATAAAAATTTTGATCATATTTCGACTGAAGGAAAATTTTTCTTTTCAAAAACAGGTTACACGGGGGAAAACGGTTTAGAGATACTTTTACCCGCACAATCTGCCATTAATCTGTGGGATTTCTTAGTTTCAAGGAATATTCAGCCTTGTGGATTGGGTGCTAGAGACACCTTAAGACTTGAGGCTGGAATGCATTTATATGGCCAAGATTTAGATGAAAAAACTACCCCATATGAGGCAGGTTTGGGCTGGCTAGTAAATTTAGAGAATAATCATGAATTTTTTGGAAGAGATTTTCTTGAAAAACAATCAAAATTAGGTATTAAAAAAAAATTAGTTGGTCTAACTATTGAAGGCAGAGCTATTGGAAGAAAAGGGTGCGAAGTATTTAAAGATGAAAAATACATTGGAATTATAACCAGCGGTACTTGGTCCCCTACTACAGAAAAGGCAATCGCTTTTGCTTATATTCAAAATTCTTACGCTGCTTTGAATAATGTTGTTGAAGTTTTAATCCGAGGCAAAAAATTCAAGGCGACCATAACGAAAAGAGCTTTTTACAAAAAAGATATTTAACTAAATTTACCCTTTAAGAATTATTATTATAAGTTATTGCTCAATAAGTCATTTCTAGATGCGAAACAAAATTTGTGAAGAACTCAATAAGTCTGATATTGGGAAAGAAGTTAATTTATGTGGATGGGTAGACCGAAGAAGAGATCATGGTGGAGTGATTTTTATCGATTTGCGTGATCACAGTGGATTTATGCAAATCACTATTAATCCTGAAGATGGTGAGACTCTTTTTAAACAAGCTGAAATTCTAAGAAATGAAACTGTGATAATGGTTAATGGAATTGTTAATGAAAGACCAAAGGATTCAATCAATAAAAATATAATCACTGGGGAGTTAGAACTAAAAGTTCAAGATTTACAAATTCTTAATCAAATTAAAAATAATTTACCATTTCCTGTCTCAGTGCATGATTATGAGAATACGAAAGAAGAACTTAGATTAAAATATCGATATTTAGATATAAGAAGAGGAAAATTACTCGAAAATTTAAAAACAAGACATAAGATTATTAAAGCAATAAGAAATTATCTTGATAATTCTGGATTTACAGAGGTTGAAACACCATTACTTACAAAATCGACTCCGGAAGGGGCTAGAGATTTTTTAGTTCCAGCTAGGCTTTCAAATGGTGATTTTTTTGCTTTACCACAATCTCCTCAATTATTTAAACAACTTTTAATGGTAGGAGGATTAGACAAGTACTATCAAATCGCAAAATGTTTCCGTGATGAAGACCTAAGAGCAGATAGACAACCAGAATTTACTCAGCTTGATATTGAAATGAGTTTTGTAAGTGAAGAAGAAATCATTGCTTTTAATGAAAAACTAATAAAACATATATGGAAAAATGTACTCAATATAAACTTAAATGAGGATTTCCCAAGAATGTCTTGGCAAGAAGCAATGGACAACTATGGAACAGACAGACCAGATACGAGATATGGAATGTTACTTAAAAATTTAGGCGAGATACTTGGCAATATTGGTTTTAACATTTTCACCAAAGCAATACAGATGGGGGGAGCAATAAAATCTATAACTATTAAAAATGGCAATTCAAGTATTAGTAACGTACGTATCAAACCTGGAGGGGATATTTTTAAAGTTGCCCAAGAAGCAGGTGCTGGAGGTTTAGCCTTCATAAGGGTTAAAGGAGATGAACTTGAAACAATTGGAGCAATAAAAAATAATTTAAACAAAGATCATATTTCTAATATTTTAAAAATTACCGAAGCAGAAGATGGAGATTTAATTCTTTTAGGAGCAGGAAGCACAAAAATTGTAAATCAATCACTAGATAGAGTAAGACAATATATTGCAAAAGATTTAAATCTTTTAGAAAATCAAAAAGCGCAATCGCAATGGAATTTTTTATGGATCACTGACTTTCCTATGTTTGAAATGAATGAAGAAGAAAAAAGGTTTGAAGCTTTACACCATCCTTTTTGTTCTCCTAAAAATGTAAAGTTTGAAGATAAAAAAGAATTAACAAAAAAAATAGAAACCTCAACTGCATATGCTTATGACTTAGTACTAAATGGATTAGAGTTAGGAGGAGGTTCATTGCGTATACATCAAGCTGAAATGCAAAAAGAAGTTCTCAGAACAGTTGGATTAACAGATCATCAAATTGATGAGAAATTTGGGTTTTTAATTGAAGCTCTTGAAATGGGTGCTCCGCCTCATGGAGGCATCGCCTTTGGATTAGATCGCATAACAATGCTGATTTTGGGAGTAGATTCAATAAGAGAAACAATTGCTTTTCCAAAAAATCAACAAGCCAAATGTCTATTAACTAATGCACCTTCAAATGTCTCCAAATCACAATTAAAAGAATTAGATATTGAAATAACAATTGATGAATAAACTATTTATGGATGATCAATAATTTTTTTGTTTAAATAAAATATAAGGAGGTTGTGCTTAATTAAAAATATTTAATGTCAAAATTTGTTTTTGTTACTGGGGGAGTTGTTTCTAGCATTGGTAAAGGTATTGTTGCCGCAAGCTTAGGAAGATTATTAAAGTCAAGAGGATATAGCGTTTCAATACTCAAATTAGATCCTTATCTCAATGTTGACCCTGGAACAATGAGCCCTTTTCAGCATGGTGAAGTTTTCGTGACAGAAGATGGGGCTGAAACAGATTTAGATTTAGGACACTATGAAAGATTTACTGACACTGCAATGACTCGCTTAAATAGTGTCACAACAGGATCTATATATCAAGCAGTCATTAATAAAGAAAGAAGAGGTAGTTACAATGGGGGCACAGTGCAAGTTATTCCTCACATAACAGGTGAAATAAGAGAAAGGATTCATAGAGTAGCATCTAACAGCAATGCTGATATTGTTATCACTGAAATTGGTGGAACAGTAGGAGATATTGAATCTCTGCCATTTTTAGAGGCAATAAGAGAATTTAAAAATGACGTTAATAAAAATGATGTTACGTATATCCATGTAACTTTACTCCCATATATCAAAACTTCAGGTGAAATAAAAACTAAACCTACTCAACATTCTGTTAAAGAATTAAGATCAATCGGCATACAACCAGATTTACTTGTATGCAGAAGTGATAAAGAAATTAACGACAGTCTTAAAAGAAAACTTAGTGGTTTCTGCGGAGTTAATCTTAATTGTGTAATTGAAGCATTGGATGCTGACAGTATTTATTCTGTCCCACTTTCATTAAAAAAAGAGGGTTTATGTAAAGAGACTTTGAGATGTCTAGATCTAGAGGATAAGGAATGTGATTTAGAAAGTTGGGAAAAAATAATTCATAATCTTAGAAATCCTGGTAACCCTATAAAAGTTGCTTTAGTTGGAAAATATATAGAACTTGGTGACGCATATCTTTCAGTAGTGGAAGCATTAAGACATGCTTGCATTGAACAAAAGGCTTTCTTAGATTTGCATTGGGTCAGTGCTGAAATGATCGAAGAGAAATCAGCCGAAGAGTATTTACATGATGTTGATGCAATTGTTGTACCGGGAGGATTTGGAAATAGAGGAGTAAATGGAAAGATTGCATCAATAAAATTTGCAAGAGAAAAAAAAATTCCTTTCCTAGGTTTATGTTTAGGTATGCAATGTGCAGTAATAGAGTGGGCCAGAAATGTGGTCCAATTACCGGGCGCATCTAGCTCGGAATTAGACCCAGAGTCTGAGAATCCTGTTATACATTTATTACCAGAACAAGAAGATATTGTTGATCTAGGAGGCACTATGAGATTAGGAGTTTATCCTTGCAGACTTCAAAAAAATACAACTGGTAAGGAACTTTATAATGAAGATGTTATATATGAGAGACATAGACATAGATACGAATTTAATAATTTCTACAAACAAATTTTTGTAGATTCTGGATACAAAATCAGTGGTACATCACCTGATGGCAGATTAGTAGAGTTGATTGAGTTAGTTAATCATCCATATTTTTTAGCATGCCAATACCATCCTGAATTCTTATCGAGACCAGGAAAGCCCCATCCTTTATTTAAAGGCTTGATAAAAGCATCTCGAGAAAAATTAGAGCAATCAAAATAATATTATTTATTTTTTTGCATTAAATAATGACAAATTTCTTACCATTAGTAGAAAAATTTCATTCATTACAAGGGGAGGGCTTTCATACAGGTCAAAGTGCATTTTTTATACGACTAGCTGGCTGTAACGTTGGATGTCCATGGTGCGATACTAAACATTCTTGGGATAAAGAAAAATTTCCTTTAATATCAATTCAAGAAATCATAAATGAAATAAAAAGGGCTCGAAAACAAGGGGCATCTTTTTTAGTAATAACTGGTGGTGAGCCTTTACATCATAACTTAGATAATTTATGCCAAGCTATCAATGAAGAAACTTCTACGGAAAATCAAAGCCCAATTAAGATTCATATTGAAACCAGTGGTGTAAGCAATTTGTCAGGTAGTTTTGATTGGATTACTTTATCTCCTAAAAGACACCAACCCCCAAAAACTTATTTTTTGAAAAATTGTAATGAATTAAAAATAATTATCAATGATCAAAAAGATATTGATTTTGCAATCGATATAAAGCAAGAAATTATGAATAAGTATCAGAATTCTTCATCAACAAAGAATTTTTATAAGTTGGATAAAAAATATTATTTACAACCTGCATGGCAAAACGATGATGGGTTTTCCCTTACAATTGATTTTATTAAAAATAATCCTGAATGGAATTTGAGTCTTCAAACACATAAGTACTTAAAAATCAAATAATTTATATGAATTTAGAAAACAAATCTGCAGTAATTTTATTATCGGGTGGCTTAGATTCTTCAACTGTCACAGGCTTAGCAAAAGCCTCCAAGGCAAAGATATTTGGCCTATCATTTGATTACGGTCAAAGACATAAAAAAGAACTCAATTCCGCATTAACGATAGCTAAACACTTTGCAATAGAAGAATTCAAAATCGTAAAGCTTGACCTCTCTTTATGGGGAGGTTCATCCCTTACTGATACAAAAAAAGATTTACCTATCGAAGGTGTTCAACTAAATACAATTCCCAATACATATGTACCGGGAAGAAATACAATCTTTATTTCTGTTGCGTTAAGTTATGCTGAAGCCATTAACGCTGATTTAATAGGCTTAGGTGTTAACGCGCTAGATTATTCTGGATATCCTGATTGCAGGCCTGACTATATTAAAAAATTTCAAGAATTAGCTTATCTTGCTAACAAAAGAGGAAGAGAAGATAATCCAATTAAACTTTGGACGCCATTAATAGATTTAAATAAAGAGGATATTATTCAATTAGCTTTTGATCATAATGTTCCCTTAGAAAAAACATGGAGTTGTTATTCAGGTAATTTAAAACCCTGTGGGAAATGTGATAGTTGCAGAATAAGACAAACAGCCTATAAAAAATGGCAAATTAAACAAAATGAATATTAAAACAAAAAAATTATCTAAGTGGATTGATCCAGAATTAATTGCAAATCATTTGGCCTTGAAATTTGGAGAACATGGGTTGTCCTGGTTAGATAGTGATGGAAAAGATAATGGGAAATGGTCAATAATGGGAGTGAACCCAAAAAAAATAATTTCTTCAGGAAATATAAATAATTTAGATATTGGTAATAACCCTTTTTTAAAATTAAAAAAAATTGAGAAAGGTTTTTGGATTGGATGGCTCAACTTTGAAGCTGGGGCTTATATTGA
Organism: Prochlorococcus marinus str. MIT 9515; assembly: GCF_000015665.1. Classification (NCBI taxonomy): domain Bacteria; kingdom Bacillati; phylum Cyanobacteriota; class Cyanophyceae; order Synechococcales; family Prochlorococcaceae; genus Prochlorococcus; species Prochlorococcus marinus. Next base: position 1,672,644 of record NC_008817.1, read on the forward strand.
GCCAAAAAATCCATGGAAAAATCATGAAATATCTACTTTATGGATTGCATCGTATGATCCAATTATAAAATTTAATCTAATTTCAAATGAAATACTGCTTGAGGGAACAAATTCTGCTGAATTAAGTAAATATGAAAAAATAATTTATGATATCGATCCTGAAAAAGAAAAAAATTCTATAAATAAAATTTTTAAATTTGATTTTTCAAAAATTAATTTACTAAAAATAAGCAATCAATTTCAGAAAAATATTTTAAGAATTAAGCAATTAATATCTATAGGAGACATTTTTCAGGCAAATCTAACAACAAAATGTGAAGTTGAAGCTTTAGAAACTTTTAGTTATCTAAATTTATATTTAAAAATAAGAAGCAAACTACCTGCGCCTTTTGGAGGAATAATAATAAATAAATCAAAGGGTATTAACGAAGCAGTATTATCAACCTCCCCTGAAAGATTTTTAAAAATAGACAAAGAGGGATATGTTGAATCAAGACCTATCAAAGGCACAAGGTCTAGACATCAAGATGAAAACCAAGATGCGTTAAATGCCATAGATTTGATAACTAATGAGAAAGATAGAGCTGAAAATATTATGATTGTAGACCTCTTGAGAAATGATTTGAGCAAAGTATGCGAAGTAGGAAGTATTGAAGTGCCGGAGATATTAAAACTTGAAAGTTATTTAAAAGTCCATCATCTTACATCTGTGATTAGAGGAAAGTTAAAAAAAAATAAAAGTTGGGTAGACTTACTAATTGCTTGTTGGCCAGGGGGTTCTATCACAGGTGCTCCAAAATTAAGGTCCTGCCAAAGACTTTTTGAAATAGAAAATAGTAGCAGAGGACCTTATTGTGGATCCTTTATAAAATTAGACTGGCATGGAGAATTTGATAGCAATATACTCATAAGATCATTTATCGTAAAAAATCAGAAAATTCAAATATCTGCTGGATGCGGAATAGTAAATGATTCTGATCCAAAAGAGGAATTAAACGAACTAAAATGGAAACTTTTACCTTTAATTGATTCATTGAAATGACGATAAGTATAGGCTGGCATAAAGATCAATGGCTAAAAATTGAAGATATTTGTATCTCAGCAAATGATAGAGGTCTAAAGTTTGGCGATGGAATATTCGAAACTATTTTGATAAAAAATAATAATGCTATTTTGTTAGACGAACATCTTCACAGATTAGAAAATAGTAGCAAAATTTTAAATATAGATTTTAATATTAATAAATTCTATTTAAAAAAAATTATTAGTCTAGGTATAAAAAAATTATCTCTTAAGAATAATCAATTAGGCTCTATAAGAATTAACTACAGTAGGGGTTTAAATAAAGGGAGGTCAATAAGAATTAGAAACAGTATAGAAGAGAACAATAGCAATAATTTATGGATTGAATTTTATATAATAGAATCTAATTTTTCTCCAATTAGTACTTTCATTAGTCAAACCGAAAAAAGAAATCAATATAGTTTAATTAATCAATGTAAAACGTTTTCATATAATCAATCAATACAAGTTTTATTAGAAGCTAAAACAAAATCATTTGATGACTGTTTAATGTTAAATACAACCAATGAATTATGTTGTGGCAGTACTTTTAATATATTACTAAAAAGGAATAATATATGGTTCACACCAAGAAAAGAAAGTGGTTGTCTTCAAGGAATTATGGTTAGTAAGGCTAAAAAATTAAAACTAATAAAAGAAGATTTAATCCTTCCGAAATTTTATAAAGATGATATTTTAATTGCAATCAACAGCTTATCTTGTAGACAAATTAAAAAAGTTAATGAGATAGAATTTATATCAACTTTTGATCCAAAATATTTCTGGGAATTATTATATAATTAATATTATTTTTAATCTGTTAAAAAAGCATTAGGTAGATTAGTTATATAATTATTAACTTTAAAATCAACAATCCTACCAATAACAACAATTGATGGTGAAGTAAAACCTTTTAGCCTAATATTCTCTACTAGGTTTTTTAATTCTGAAATTAAGCATTTTTGATTATTCAAAGTTGCTTCTTGAATAACAGCACATTTGGTATTTTTATCCAAACCACCTAAAATTAATTCACTAACAATAAATTCAATATTTCTTATTCCCATATAAATTACTAAACCATCAGATGATTGAGATAATGCTCTCCAGTTAACATTCTTTTTATCCTTATTTATATGTTCATGACCTGTCACGAAAGTTATTGAGCTGCCTGCTTCTCGATGAGTTAATGGAATTCCATAATAAGTAGGAGCCGCTATACCTGAAGTTATACCTGGTACTATTTCGATTGAAATCCCATTTTTTTCTAAGAAAGATACTTCTTCACCTCCTCTTGAAAAAACAAATGGATCTCCTCCTTTGAGTCTTACAACTGTCTTTCCTTCTTTTGCTAATTTTAAAATTAGGGAATTTGTATCAGATTGGGGAACTGAACACTTACCAGCCCTCTTCCCTACATTAAATATTTCAGCCTTTTTATTAGTTTCTTTTATTATTTCTGCAGAGATCAGAGCATCATGCACTAATACATCACAACTTTTTATAAGTCGTAAGGCTTTTAGTGTCAACAGCTCAGGATCACCAGGCCCTGCGCCAACTAAATAAACTATTCCGGGCACATTAATCTCCATTAACAAGTATGGTAGTAGAAGAAAATCGTATTGTAGATAAATATCGTGAAAAAAAGTTTATTTAAGCCAAGTAGGAAATTCACATTATTCAGTGCTTTTATAACTCTCTTAAATGATCGTTTAAGTGAAAGTATTCTTTTGCCTATTTTACCTTCTTTTGTTTTACTTTTTGATTCAAAAGCAAGTACTTACGGTTTACTATCCTGTACTTATCAATTAGCACAATTTACAGCTTCACCATTTATTGGGCTTATGAGTGACAGATATGGTAGAAGACCTGTAACACTATTTTGTATAACTGGCTCAATAATCGGAATCTCAATACTATCATTTACAGTTTTATTTGATTGGTCAAATTCAATAGCTACTATTCCCTTATTTTTATTATTTATAGCAAGACTTATAGACGGGCTCAGTGGTGGGACTGCAGCAACAGCGACTACCATCCTTGCAGATATTTCTAGCCCTGAAAAAAGAGCCAAAACATTTGGACTTATTGGGGTTGCCTTTGGATTAAGTTTTTTCTTAGGAAATATATTTGTTGTAATTTTTGCTAAAAATACAAATAATAATTTCATTATTCCCGTAATAATAGCTTCAATTATTCCAATTATTAACTTTATACTAGTCCTTTTTTATTTACCAGAAACTAAACCTCAAAACGAATTAAACAAATCACCCCAAATGTTGAAAAATCCTTTAAAAAAATTATTTAAAGTATTTAAAGAAGATAAAATCAGAAAACTATCTCTAGCTTTTTTTATATATTTCATAGCTTTTACTGGACTAACGAACATTTTAATATTCTTCCTTCAAGAGTCTCTTAATTGGACAACTAAGGCATCAAGTGGAACTCTTGTCGTCGTAGGCGTGATAGCAATAATTGTACAGGGTGGACTAATTGGTCCCTTAGTAAAAAGATTTGGCGAAATGAAACTCACCTTAATTGGTTCAGGTTTTATTCTTCTAGCATGTATCCTTTTGATAACTACCCCTAAAGAAAATGCGGCAATAAATATTTATTCTGCAGTATCATTTTTAGCCATAGGTGCAGGATTAATTACACCTACCTTGAGAGCATTAATATCTAAAAAATTAGACGGAGATAACCAAGGATCGATATTAAGTAATTTACAAGGTCTTCAAAGTCTTGGAGGGGTATTAGGTATCGGTATGGCTGGGAGAGTTTATGACGATTTTGGTCCTAAAGCACCATTTATTGCAGGATCAATTATCTTAATTTTTATGATTTACCTTATTGCTGAAGGGAGAGGTAACAAAATTTCTTATAATTAACTAATTAAACCACCTTAATGAAATACGAAGCTAATAACTACATTAATAGGGAATTAAGTTGGATTGACTTTAATAAAAGAGTTCTTTTGACTGGTATGGAGAATGACTATAAAGTTTTAGATAAAATTAAATTTTTTTCAATTTTTAGTAATAATCTTGATGAATTTTTTATGGTTAGAGTTGCATCATTAAAAGCTCAAGTTGAAGCTGGAATTAGAAAAAAAAGCATTGATGGACTGATGCCCATCGAGCAACTAAAAAAAATAAACAAAGAAGTAAAAAATCTTACAACTCTCCAAGAAAACTTTCTTAATAATGAATTAAATGATGAACTCAGAAATAAAGGAATTTTTATAAAAAAGTATCGAGAACTTTCTGAGAATCAAAAAAATTGGTGTAATAACTATTTTCTTTCATCAATTTTTCCATTATTAACCCCATTAGTTGTTGATCCTGCACACCCATTTCCCTTTATAAGTAACCTTAGTCTTAATTTAGCTGCTCTAATTAATGATGGAGAGGAATCTAAAAATCAATTTGTAAGGATTAAAATTCCGACAAAAAATATCGGCAGATTTATACTAATTCCTAATGAAATTGTTGAAACTGATGATGAAAAAGAACATCTTTTTATAACTGTAGAAGACCTAATTGGAAATAATATCAATTTTTTGTTTAATGGGATGGAATGCTTAAATTATTCTTTTTTCAGAGTAACAAGAGATGCAGATTTAGAATTAAAAGAACTTGAAGCGGACGATTTACTTCTTGCTGTGGAGCAAAGCTTGCAAAAAAGGAGATTAGGGGGTGATGTAGTTAGATTAGAAGTAGAAGAAAATATCCCAAAAAATATTTTAAAATTGCTTATTGATAGTATTCAAATATCAGAAGAATATATTTACTTTTGCAAAAGCTTATTAGGGCTTGATGATTTAAATTATCTCACAAAAATCAATCGCGAAGATTTAAAAAGAAACTTATTAATTGGAGATACACATCCATTGCTCAAATCATTAGATTCTCCAAATGATAAAAATTTTAACTCTATTTTCAGCATTCTTAGAAAACAGAGTGTACTTCTTCATCACCCTTACGACTTATTCAAAACTTCCGTTGAAGAATTTATCAATAAAGCTGCTGACGACCCCCTTGTATTAGCGATTAAAATTACTCTTTATCGAGTTTCGAAGGATTCTCCAATCATTGAAGCTTTGATGAGAGCCGCTGAAAATGGGAAAGAGGTTATGACTCTTGTCGAGCTCAAAGCAAGATTTGATGAAGACAACAACATCCAATGGGCAAAACAGCTTGAACAAGCTGGAATACATGTCGTTTATGGAATACTAGGCTTTAAAACGCATACAAAAATTGCGTTGGTGGTTAGAAAAGAAAAAGGAAGATTAAGAAATTATTTTCATATAGGAACTGGAAACTACAATTCAAATACTTCTCGCTTTTATACAGATATAGGATTTCTTTCGACAGATCCGGATATCTCATCAGATCTAATTGAATTATTTAATTACTTATCAGGATTCTCAAAACAAAAGACTTACCAAAAACTATTAGTGTCCCCAAAATCATTAAGAAAAAAATTTATCTTTTTAATAAACAGGGAAATTGAGAATGCCAAGAAGGGAAAGAAAGGGGAGATTATTGCAAAAATGAATTCATTAGTAGACCCAGAAATTATTCAATTACTTTATTTAGCTTCTCAAACAGGAATAAAAATTCACCTCATTATCAGGGGAATTTGTTGTTTATATCCCCAAAAGGAGAACTTGAGTGAAAATATAACGGTCACAAGCATTATTGGACCTTTTCTTGAACATTCTAGAATTTTCTGGTTTTACAATAATAATAATCCAGAAGTTTTTATTGGAAGTGCTGACTGGATGAGAAGAAATTTAGACAGAAGAATAGAAGCAGTAACACCTATAGAAGATTTGAATTTAAAATCTCAATTATATGATCTTTTACAAACTTATATTGATGATAATTATTTCTCTTGGGTAATGAATCAAGAAGGAATATACGAAAAAAAAAGAGAAAAATCAAACTCAAATCGCTCTCAAATTGATTTAATAAAAGGTTGAAACATAATTCATTTTTATAACATTTTTAAAAATTACTTAATATTATTAAATATTTTATATTTATACAAAACCTAATCATATCAACAGTTCAGGAGAAATATTGATAAAATCTTCCTAATTTGTCTTTAAAGTTTCAACGCAAAAGTAGTTTTTATCTCGATTTCAGTGCTAGCTTTTTAAAAAATCCGTTTTAAGAGGCCAGGGTGATGGGGATCCTTCTGGAATCTGGAAATAGTTCTTCAAAAAATAATAATGAAGAACCTAGATTACCAAACACTGCGGGCAAGACTCGCAAAACAAAATCCAGCTTAAGTGCTAAACAAAGCCAAAAAAAATCTGCAAGACTTGCTTCAGATTCTATTGGTTATTACTTAAGCAGTATTGGAAGAGTTCCTCTGCTTACTGCCGCAGAGGAAATAGAGCTAGCACATCATGTTCAAAACATGAAAAAAATGCTAAAAATTCCTGAAATTGAAAGATCATCAAGAAATCGTCATCTTATTAAAGTTGGGAAGAGGGCTAGAGATAGAATGATGTCTGCCAATTTAAGACTTGTAGTATCTGTTGCAAAAAAGTATCAAAATCAAGGTTTAGAACTATTAGACTTGGTACAAGAAGGCGCTATTGGCTTAGAGAGGGCTGTTGATAAATTTGATCCTGCAATGGGATATAAATTTTCTACTTATGCTTATTGGTGGATTAGACAAGGAATGACAAGAGCTATTGATAATAGTGCTAGAACAATCCGATTGCCAATTCATATAAGTGAAAAATTATCCAAAATGAGGAGAGTTTCCCGAGAATTATCTCAAAAATCTGGAAGGCAACCAACCAGATTAGAAATGGCAACAGCGATGGGGATTGATCAAAAAGATTTAGAAGACTTAATCTCTCAAAGTGCTCCATGCGCATCTCTTGACGCTCATGCAAGAGGAGAAGAAGATCGTAGTACTCTAGGTGAACTTATTCCAGATCCAAATGGTGAAGAGCCAATGGAAGGAATGGATAGAACTATCCAAAAAGAACATTTAGGAACTTGGCTAACTCAGCTAAATGAGAGGGAACAAAAAATCATGAAACTAAGATTCGGCTTAGACGGAGAAGAGCCACTAACTCTGGCCGAAATAGGAAGACAAATAAATGTATCTCGAGAAAGAGTTAGACAACTAGAAGCAAAGGCAATACTAAAATTAAGAGTAATGACAACTCATCAAAAAGCAGCATAATTAAGTAGTTGAAATTTGTTTTTCTTTCTAGTTATATATTAATTGTCTTTTTAATATCAATAATTTATAAAAGGTTTGATCAGGATAATAAAGAGGCACTTAGGAAAATTGTTCATATTGGTATAGGACCCTTAATTCCTCTTGCTAAATATTTAGATTTAGATCAAATTTCTGCTCTATTCTTTACAGGAATTGTTTCTTTATTAACTTTCATAAATTACAAATCTAAATTATTCCCAACTATTGAGGATGTAGATAGAAAAAGTTATGGGACAATTTTTTATTGTCTCAGTTTATTCATTTTAATTTATCTTTATTGGAATAAAGATCCTACTTCCCTCATCGCTGGATTTTTTATAATGACATTTGGAGATGGCTTTGCCGGATTAATAGGCAAAAACATTCAATCCAAAAGTTGGATTATTTTTAACCAAAAAAAATCATTCTTTGGAACGATGACTATGTTCTTAACAAGCTTATTAGTTGTTTTTGGTTTATGTTCTTTTCAAGAATATAGTTTAAATATAAATATTTTTACGATCGCTTTTATTGCTACCATTCTTGAACAATTAAGTTTTTTTGGAGTAGATAATTTTGTCGTGCCAATTTTATCAGCATTTTGCTTTAACTTTTTTATTACAGGTTTATAAATTAAGAAATTGAATCATATAAACTCTCTAGCAAATTTTTTGTCTTGTCTATATTAATGCAAGCATCAGTAATACTTCTCCCATATTCAAGATCTTTATTATTTGAAAGTTTTTGATTACCTTCCTTAAGATGACTTTCAAGCATAATTCCTAAAATATTTTTTTCACCATTCTTAATTTGAGTTGCTACGTTTTCTAGAACATCAGATTGCTTCCTAAAGTCTTTATTAGAATTACCATGACTACAATCGATCATAACCTTATGAGGAAGATTACTGGCTTTTAATTCAGAAGATATGCCTTTTACATGTTGATTTTCAAAATTAACTCCTTTAGACCCACCCCTTAAAACTATATGCCCATCGGGATTGCCAGTCGTATTTACAATAGAAGCATAACCATGATCATTAACGCCTAAAAAGTGATGAGATTTTGATGCAGACTGCATCGCATTAATAGCTGTACTGAAAGAACCATCTGTACCATTTTTAAAACCAATTGGCATAGATAATCCTGAAGCCATTTCTCTATGAGTTTGACTTTCAGTTGTCCTTGCACCAATGGCTGTCCAGCTGATTAAATCAGCAATATATTGAGGGACAATGGGGTCCAACAACTCAGTAGCTGAAGGGATCCCTCTAGTCGCAAGATAGGAGAGCAAGCTTCTAGCTCTACGTAAACCTGTATTAATATCGTAGGAACCATCTAAATGGGGGTCATTTATCAATCCTTTCCATCCGATTGTAGTTCTCGGTTTTTCAAAATATACTCTCATTACAATTTCCAATTTATCATTGTAGATTTTTCTAAATTCCTGAATATATTCTGAATACTCTTTAGCAGCTTTAATATCGTGGATTGAGCATGGTCCCACAATGACTAATAGCCTAGGATCATTATTATGCAAAATATTTTGTATCGATCTCCTCGTATTGGAGACAGTATCAGCAGAGGTATAATCTAAAGGTATATCATTATGAAGTTTGCTTGGAGGTATCAATGGACGTGTTTCAACAACATGCAAATCAGATGTTTTTTCTAAAGATTGATTATTTGATGAAGTCGTCATTAATTCAGTAGTTTGAATATTTTAAAAAGCATTGATAAATACTCTCCTTATCAATATTAAAAATAACAATAGATTAGGCATTAAACCTCACAAATGAAGAAATTGGAAACATTGCTCAAACATTATGAAGACCACGTAGCTGCAAGAGCTGCTCAAGGCATACCTCCTTTACCTCTGAATGCCGAGCAGATAAATTGTGTTACCCAACTATTAGAACAAGAAAACAATTTCGAAAGTAGCTATTTACTTGATTTACTTATCAATAGAGTCCCACCGGGGGTGGATGAAGCAGCATATATAAAAGCAAGCTGGCTTACAGCGATTGTGAATGGAGAAAAACATTGCAAATTTATTAATGCCCAAAAAGCAATACAGATTTTAGGGACAATGATAGGAGGATATAACGTAAACTCGCTAATTGAAATACTTAAAAATAAAAATGATTTGCTAGCTAAAGAAGCAGCAAAAGTTTTAAAGAATATTATCCTTGTATACGATGCAGCAAATGATATTTTTGATTTATCTCAAAATAATATTTATGCAGAAGAGGTTGTAAATAGTTGGGCCAATGCAGAATGGTTTACAACTAAAAAATCCATTCCAAGAGAAATTACATGTTTAGCATTCAAAATCGATGGCGAAACAAACACTGATGACTTATCTCCTGCAGTACATGCTACATCACGTCCAGACATCCCATTACACGCATTATCTATGCTTGAATTCAAGAATCAGGATGGACTAAAAATTCTTGCTGATCTTAAAAAACAAGATCTACAAATAGCGTATGTTGGAGATGTCGTTGGCACAGGCAGTTCAAGAAAATCTGCCATTAATTCTGTTATTTGGCATTTAGGCGAAGATATCCCATTTGTACCTAATAAAAAAACTGGTGGAATAATAATAGGAAATAAAATAGCACCAATTTTCTTTAATACAGCCCAAGATTCTGGAGCTCTACCGATTGAAACAGATGTCTCTAAAATTAATACTGGTGATTTACTAAAAATATTGCCCTATGAAGGTGTAATAAAAAAAATTGATAAAATTTCAAATACTGAATTAACAATAAGTCATTTCAACTTGAAACCATCAACACTTACAGATGAAATTCAAGCTGGCGGAAGAATAAATCTCATGATTGGGAGATCTCTCACAGATAAAATCAGGAAAAAACTTGAATTACAACCTAGTAAAGTATTTATACGCCCAAAAAGTCCAAAAGAAATTAATACTGGATTTACTCAAGCACAAAAAATAGTAGGTAAAGCATGTGGATTAAAAGGAGTACTTCCAGGAATGACATGTGAGCCCATTATGACAACTGTTGGGAGCCAAGATACTACTGGTCCGATGACTAGAGACGAACTTAAAGAGTTAGCTTGTTTAGGTTTTACTGCAGATTTAGTAATGCAAAGTTTTTGTCATACTGCTGCTTATCCGAAACCAGTTGATTTAGTTACTCATAAAGAATTACCTGATTTTATTTCGCAAAGAGGTGGCGTAGCTCTTAAACCTGGTGATGGCATCATTCATAGTTGGCTTAATAGAATGCTACTTCCAGATACTGTAGGAACAGGAGGAGATAGTCATACGAGATTTCCTCTTGGCATTTCCTTCCCTGGAGGTTCGGGGATTGTTGCTTTTGCAGCAGCAATAGGATCAATGCCATTAAACATGCCAGAATCAGTATTAGTAAAATTTACAGGGAATTTACTACCAGGAATAACACTACGAGATCTTGTGAATGCAATTCCACTCTTTGCAATAAAAAAAGGTTTATTAACCGTTGCTAAGGAAAACAAGAAAAATATCTTTAACGGAAAAATTATGGAAATAGAAGGTTTGCCTGATTTAAAACTTGAGCAAGCGTTTGAATTAACTGATGCCACTGCTGAACGCTCATGTGCTGGCAGCACAATACTCTTATCGCATAGGACAGTAGAAGAATATTTAAAAAGTAATATCTGCCTCTTAGAAAAGATGATTGAAAGCAATTATGAAGATGCAAAATCGATATCAAGACGAATCAGTGATATGAAAACGTGGCTAAAAAAACCCGAATTAATTCAGCCCGATAAAAATGCCTCTTATGAAGAGATTATAGAAATTGACCTAGCTAAAGTTACTCAACCAATAGTAGCTTGCCCAAATGACCCAGATAATGTAAAAGAAATTGAAAATGTAGAAAATACTGAGATAGATGAAGTTTTTATCGGATCTTGTATGACTAATATCGGACACTATAGGGCTGCAGCTAAGGTTCTTGAGGGTATAGAAAAATTAAATTCAAGACTATGGATTTGCCCTCCTACAAAAATGGATGAAGAAACACTTAAAGCTGAAGGATACTATGAAATATTTGAAAAATGTGGCGCAAGATTAGAGTTACCAGGTTGTTCATTATGCATGGGAAATCAAGCAAGAGTAGATGAAGGTTCAGTTGTTTTCTCCACCAGCACAAGAAATTTTGATAATAGACTTGGTAAAAATGCTCAGGTATTTTTAGGAAGTGCTGAGTTGGCAGCAGTTTGTGCTCTTTTAGGAAAAATACCTACAGTAAATGAATATCAAGATATTACTAAAAACAAAATAAATCCATACTCAGACGAACTTTATCGTTATCTTCAATTTGATGAAATAGAAAATTTCAGTTTGACAAAATAATAAAGGACTATGAAAAAGCTAATAAAAGAAAATATTCAAAAAACCAGTAGTAACTCTTCTCAAAGCATAAAAAAATTACTTAAACAGAGATCTTTTGTTGTTGTCATATCAATTCTATTAACAGGATTAGGAGCATCAATAACTAGTATTTCTTTTAAAACTGGTATTTATTTTATAAATAATTGGAGATTAGAACTTTTAGAGAATTTTCCATCCATTGCAGTATTACCAGCATTTGGGGCTATTGGTGGAGCCATAGCAGGCTTTTTAATTAAAAACTTAGCTCCAGCAGCAAAAGGTTCTGGTGTAAGTCAAATTATGGGATTCTTGAGGCATAAAAAAGTACCCATGAATCTAAAAGTTGGCTTAGTTAAATTATTATCTGGAATAATTGCAATTGGAAGTGGGTTTCCTTTAGGTCCTGAAGGACCATCAGTTCAAATGGGAGGTTCAGTTGCTTGGCAAATGGCAAGATGGCTGAAAGCTCCATTAGCTTTTAGAAGAGTAATTGTTGCAGCAGGAGGAGGTGCTGGAATAGCTGCAGTATTTAGCGCTCCATTAGGTGGATTCATCTACGCGATTGAAGAATTATTAAATTCTGCAAGACCAATAATTTTATTATTAGTTGTAATAACAACTTTTATAGCAGATTCATCTGCGGATATTATTCAAGCCCTGGGTCTTGACCCCAAAGCAGGAGGTTTTGATTTCAACTTAGGATTTTTAATCCAAAAAGAATATGATCCATCTGTCTTTTTCTTACCTATAGATTTTATTTATCTTATTTTACTAGGAGTTATTATTGGACTATTTGCAGAACTTTACAGCAAATATGTTCTTGTAATGCAGGATCTTGGGAAAAAATGGTATAAAAAAAAATTTGTTTTAAAAATGAGTATTTGTGGACTCTTACTTGGTAGTATTTATTCATTTTTACCTAGCTCTTTTCATAATTTAGATGAATTACAAAAAATAATAGCTGAAAAAAACACCAGTATCGAAATAGCTCTTTTAGCTGTGTTGATACTCTTCATTACAACTGGATTAGCTGCAGCTTCTGGAGCGCCTGGAGGATTGTTCTACCCAATGCTTACCTTGGGTGGGGCCATAGGATTAATAATGGGAAGCTGGGTAGAAATTGCCACAGGCCATGCTCCAAGTACATATATCTTTGCTGGCATGGGGGCATTTGTAGCAGGATGTTCTAGAACACCTATAACAGCTATGTTCTTGGCTTTTGCCTTAACAAAAAATTTATTAATAATGAAACCTGTTCTTATTAGTTGTATTACAAGTTTTTTAGTGGCAAGAGCTTTTAATGAAAAATCTATTTATGAAAGACAAATACAGATTGAATTAGAAGAATAAAATTGATTTCTAATCAAAAACAGCTGTTTTGCTATCGTATACGAAAATCTGATGATTCAAATGTAATCTAACTGCCCTTGCAAGCGCAATCCTCTCAGTATCGCGTCCTTTTCTAATCAAATCAGCAACTTCATCTCTATGACTTACATTGACAGTACATTGCTCAATTATTGGCCCTTCGTCTAAATCTTGAGTAACATAATGTGCAGTCGCACCAATCAATTTCACACCTCTCTTCCATGCTCGATGATAAGGTTGCGCGCCTTTAAATGCAGGCAAAAAAGAATGATGTATGTTAATAATTGAGGAATAACTTTTCAAAAAAGAATCACTTAAAATTTGCATATATTTGGCTAATACAACCAGTTCGATATCAAAATCATTTAACAAATTTAAAATCTGGTTTTCGACAGTAGATTTAGAGTATTTTAAATTATCAATATAAACAAATTGGGCATTAAAATCCTTAGCGATTTCTTCAAGATCAGGATGATTAGAAATTATTAATGGTACATTCATTTTTAATTCGCCGTTTCTTACTCGCCAAAGCAAGTCTATTAAACAGTGATTTTGCTTACTTACAAAAATACCTACATTTGGTATCTCATCTGAGTAATTAATATTAAATTGGCCATTTATATCTATTGCATTTTTCTCAAATTGCTCATAGATTTCAACTTTATTAATTGGTAAATCATTTAAATTCCATTCTATTCTACTCAAAAACAATCCTGCTTCTTGATCTGTATGGTGATCTGAATGTTTGATATTGCCCCCATAATTAGATATCCAACTAGTTAATTGACTAACTAGTCCGGAACGATCAGGACAAACTGTTCTGAATATAATAGATGGTCTTTCCAAAAATCTAAGTATTTAATTTTTTAGTTAATTTCATATAATATATCAATGAAAGTATTAAAAAAACATTTTAAAAAATCTCATATATTAATTATCGGTTCAGGAATTATTGGTAAATTTAACGCATTGGAGCTATCTGAACAAGGTTTTCAAATCACTATTGTAGATCCAAAAAAAGGTACAAATAGTAGTAGCGCTGCGTTGGGTCTCTTAATGAGTCACATGTATCAAAAAAGTAAAGGCAGAAGTTGGGAACTGAGAAAAAAAAGTAATGAATTATGGCCAAAATGGATAAAATTTCTTAGACAATATGACGAAAATTTAAAAATTGAAAAACCATTAATTCAACTAACAACAGACAAAACAAAATTTGAAAAACTAAATCAGTTTATATCTCATCATCCCAATAGAAATTTAAAAGTTTTAGACAGAGATTCTACGATTATAAAAAGTATTAACAAAATATTTAATATTGAAAACTTAAGAGGAATCATCTCTTTTCAAGATGGCAGAATTGATCCTATTTCATTATTAAAAACATTAGATATTTATATAAAAAGTAAAAAAATAAAAACTATAGAAGAAGAAATTATCAAAATAAAAAAAATTAATAATCAATGGATTTCTGAGTGCAAAAATACATTAGAAATAAAATCTGATGCAATTATTTTATGTAACTCTCTTGAAGCAATAAAATTGATTGATTCAGATCTTCATAAAATCAGATTAAAACCAGTATTAGGTCAAGCGATAGAAATTGCAACTAATGATAAAGAAATTGATTTATTCTCTCTTCCTAAGCATTTCAGTATTAATAGCAAAAATTTTATTAGAATTAATAAAAACAAATTGATTATTGGGTCTACGGACGAAAATAAAATAACACCTAGAGATAACGCATTTGAGGAACTTACCAATTTCTTAGAAAATAAGCCAAGTTGGCTGAACCAAAATACAATTACAAATAAATGGTTTGGTATTAGATCACGTCCTGAAGGAGAACCTTCTCCTATACTAAGAAGTTTAGAAAAAGGTTTGGTTTTATGTACTGGTTTTTATAAAAATGGAATATTACTTGCTCCCGCTTGTTCTTCTTGGATTTCAGATGAAATTAAAAAACACGTTATTTAATCTTTTGTTTCTGTAAAGTCAGCATCAATAACATCATCATCAGGACCTTTATCATCAGAAGCATTTGCGTTTGGACCTCCTGGGGCAGGTGGTTGATTACCTGGCTGTTGATAGACTGAAGAGCCTATTGCATAAAGTTCTTGTTGTAGTTCCTCTAACAATTTCTTCATAGAATCATAATCTTCTTTAGAAGTAGCCTCTTTCAAAGCTTTACTTTTTTCTTCTACCTTCGCTTTAGCAGAATCGTCAACCTTGTCACCAAGTTCCCCTAACTGTTTTTCTGTTTGATAAACGAGAGTTTCTGCTTGATTCTTTAAATCAATCTTTTCTCTTTTTTCTTTATCTACTGAAGCATTTGACTCTGCATCTTTTACCATTTTATCAACTTCATTATCTGAGAGAGTTGAAGCACCTGTTATTGAGATAGATTGCTCCTTTCCACTTCCTTTATCTTTAGCAGTAACACTTAGGATTCCATTGGCATCAATATCAAATGTTACCTCTATTTGTGGAACACCCCTTGGTGCGGAGGGAATCCCGTCAAGTCTAAATGTTCCTAAACTTTTATTATCTGAGGCCATTTCCCTCTCTCCTTGAAGGACATGAATTTCGACATTAGTTTGACCATCAACAGCAGTTGAGTAAGTCTCAGATTTTTTAGTTGGTACTGTTGTATTACGAGTAATCATCTTAGTCATCACTCCTCCTAAAGTCTCCACACCTAGAGATAACGGAGTAACGTCTAACAATAATATGTCTTTAACCTCACCTGCTAACACACCCCCTTGTATCGCTGCACCCACAGCTACAACCTCATCTGGATTTACAGTTTGATTCGGGTCTTTACCTGTTACTCTCTTTACTAACTCCTGTACAGCTGGCATTCTTGTTGAACCTCCAACCATAACTATTTCATCAATCTCACCTGTAGAAAGCTTTGCATCCTTAAGAGCTTGCTCTACAGGAACTCTACATCTATCGATTAACTTGGAGGCTAGTTCTTCAAAATTAGCTCTAGTCAAATTCAAATCAAGATGCTTTGGACCATCTGGTGTAGCAGTAATGAAAGGTAAATTTATTTCGCTTTGAGTAGCATTTGAAAGTTCAATCTTTGCCTTTTCAGCTGCTTCAGTAAGACGTTGTAAGGCTTGTTTGTCCTCTCTCAAGTCAATCCCTTCATTGCTTTTAAAAACGCTCGCCAGATGATTGACAATACATCTATCGAAATCATCACCTCCTAAATGAGTATCCCCAGATGTTGATAAAACTTCGAAAACACCGTCTCCAACTTCTAAAACTGAAACATCAAAAGTTCCACCTCCTAAATCAAAAACTAAAATCCTCTCATTACTTTTTTTATCTAATCCATAAGCTAAAGCCGCAGCTGTAGGTTCATTAATTATTCTTAAAACCTCTAATCCTGCAATTTTACCCGCATCTTTTGTAGCCTGTCTTTGAGAATCATTAAAATAGGCTGGAACTGTTATTACAGCTTGAGTGATGTTTTCACCTAAATACTTACCAGCATCTTCAGAAAGTTTTCTTAAAACCTGAGCACTAACCTCTTCAGGAGAAAATTGTTTATCTAAAACTGGACATTTTAATTTTACATTTGATCCAGCTTTTTCAATCCCATAACTAACATCTTTAGATTCTTCATTAACTTCGTCGACTCTTCTACCAACAAAACGCTTAGCTGAATAAAAAGTATTTTCAGGGTTCATTACAGCTTGTCGTTTTGCAATCTGTCCAACAAGCTGATCTTGGTTTTTAGTATATGCAACTACAGATGGTGTTGTTCTGAAACCCTCTGCATTTGCTATTACAGTAGGTTTACCCCCTTCCATCACAGCAACACAACTATTAGTTGTTCCTAAATCGATTCCAACAACCTTCCCCATTGGTAGATACTCTGCTTAATATTCTCCATAATCGGTCATTGACGACATTATTGTTACTCTAAAACGAGGTGTGGTTCCCGAACAGATCACAATTTTTTTTAAAAATTTCTCTAAAAATGATTACAAGTAATACATCTTTTCTTGCTTTAATTGGAAACCCAGTAAGCCACTCTTTATCTCCAATCATGCAAAATGCAGCTATAAAATATTTAGGTCTTGATTTAATTTACATAGCAATTCCCTGTAAAAATGAAGACTTAGAAATTGTTGTAAATTCTCTAAAAAAAATGAATTGTAAAGGCTTAAATATTACAATTCCATTTAAAAAGAAAGTATTTGATCTCTGCAGTGAAATATCACCAGTTGCAAAAAAAATACAGGCTATAAATACTCTTAAACTTAAAAATGATAATAATTGGAGTGGTACAAATACTGATATTGAAGGGTTTATCTACCCTTTAAAAAACCTAAATTTAACAAACAAAAATTCGATAATTTTGGGTTCTGGAGGCGCTGCAAGATCAGTAATTCAAGGTCTTATAGATTTAAAATTATCGAAAATCACCATTATCTCAAGGAATAATAACTCTTTAAATGAGCTAATTACCCTTTTTAAAAATGACATCAAAATAGAGGGAATACTAAATACTAATGATGAAATTGGTAACTTAATTGAAGAAACAGATTTAATAGTCAATACAACTCCAATAGGAATGAGTCAAACCTCAGATAATGATGCAATACCATTTGGGCAATCGTCTTGGGAAACTATTGATTCAAATACAATTGTTTATGATCTTATTTACAATCCTTCACCTACTCCTTTTTTAAAGTTTTGCGATAGAAAAGGATGTATGACTATAGATGGTACTCAAATGCTAATTGCTCAAGGAGCAAAATCATTATCATTTTGGACAAATGGTTTAGAAGTACCTTTTGAAGTAATGCATGATGCACTAAAAAAATATCTTTAACCAGATAAAAAGCTCATTATTATTAAGAATATGACCTTGATAATGTATCGTATGTAATGTACAGACGCTCATTAACAAATTTACGAGCCAAAGACCTTGTCTGAAAATTATGACTGATCAAATTTATTACGAAACTATGTATATTCTTCGCCCGGATATCGCGGAGGAGGAAGTGAAAAATCATATCGATAAATATAATAAACTTCTTGAAGAATTTGGTGCGACAATCCTCGATAGTCAAATGAGAGGTAAAAGAAGGCTTGCTTATCAGATAGCAAAACATCGGGAGGGGATTTATGTGCAATTAAGTCATCAAGGGGACGGACAACATATCTTCAAAATAGAAAAAGCAATGCGTTTAAGTGAAGATGTCATAAGATATTTGACAGTAAAGCAAGAAGGTCCTTTACCGACACCAAGATCTTCTAATAAAAGCTCTAATCAAGCAGAAAAAAAAGAAAATGAGAATATTGATTCAGCCAATAAATCTGAGCCTAAAGCAGACGAAACGGATAATAAAAAGAAAATAACCTTAGAATCTTCTACTCCAGAATTAGAAGAGCAAGTAAAATCTTAAGTTTTAATTATTCATTTTTGAATTTAATTCTGCCCATATTTTATTAGACATACCCCACATATAGATGAATCCTTCTGCTTGCTTGTGGTCAAAAATATCATCTTTACTATAGGTTGCTAAATCTTCCCTATAAAGAGAATTATTTTCAGAGGACCTACCAATTATTATTGCATTTCCTTTATGTAATCTTATTTTCACCTTTCCATTAACAGAAGTTTGTGTTGCATCAATAAAACCATCTAATGCTTTCTTAAGAGGGCCGAACCAAAATCCCTGATATACAAGTTGGGCCCATTTTTTTTCGACTAAATTTTTAAAATCTAATACATCTGGATTTAACGTTATGCTTTCTAATTCTTTATGAGCTTTTATAAGCAGTAAAAGACCAGGAGCCTCATATATTTCTCTACTTTTAATGCCAACTACTCTATCTTCAATCATATCAATCCTACCAAAACCATTTTTTCCTGCTAAGTAATTAACCTTTTGAATAATCTTTAAAGGGCTTAGAGATTCGTTCCCAATAGCAATAGGAAATCCATTTTTAAATGTAATTTCTATATCCTTTGGATAATTTGGCGAATCATCAATAGATGAAGTCATCGCAAAAACTTCTTCATTAGGTTCTTGCATCGGATCTTCCAAAAAACCAGCTTCGACACTACGGCCAAGAAGATTGACATCAATCGAGTATGGTGATTTCTTAGAAACCGGAGCAGGAATTCCAAATTTTTCTCCATATAAAATAGCTTCTTCTCTACTCATCTTCCATTCTCGAGCAGGTGTAATTATCTCCAAATCAGGTCCTAAAGCATTAATAGCCAAGTCAAATCTTACTTGATCATTTCCTTTTCCTGTACAACCGTGCGCAACTGCGCCAGCATTTAATTTTCTTGCTAATTTGACAAGATTTTCAGCTATTAAAGGTCTGGCCAAAGCTGTTGATAAAGGATACTTTTCTCCATAAAGTGCGTTTGCTCTTATAGCAGGAAAAGCATACTTCTCAACAAAATCCTCTACTAAATTTCCAATCACCGATTTTGTTGCTCCGGAATTTAAAGCTTTTTGACTAATACTCTCTATATCGTCTCCTTGACCAAGATCTGCCACAAAAGTAATAACTTCTGAAATTCCGTATTCATTTTTAAGATATGGAATACAAACACTAGTATCAACTCCACCAGAATAGGCAAGAACAACTTTTTTTGGGTGCTGCATTAAAATTTCCCTCAGGTAACAGTCTAAAATCTAAATTTCATTTAGCTTTCAAAATTTTATTGAAAACTAATATTATTGTAACTACAAGTCCTGGACCAAAAACTAATAAAAGAACAAGATAATTATTAATTAATAAAATCTCAGGGTTTATAAAACCATAAAACTTAAAAAGAATAGCTAAAAAAAAGGAAATTGACCAAATTAAGAAATATTTAAAATTTTCTTTATCAAACAAAATTTTCAAAGTGGCATGTTTATGTATTATGTTACATGTAAGTGAATTTACAAAATGGATTCTGATAAAATCAAACTTAGATTGAATGAAATTGCTGAAGTAAATCCAGCCTTGACTTGTTATCGAAGAGAAGACCCCGCACCCGTATTACCATTAAGAGAAGAACCTGATTTGCTATCTTGGTTAGAAGAGACAGGAAGACTTGTAACTGAAAAAGATGGAGACTCACAAGAAATTAGTACAATTGAAGAGGAAGAACTTTCAGCTTTAATGGGAGAAAAAGAGGATTATAAAACCGAAGATGATTCATCAGAAGATGATTGGGAAGACTAGAAGACTAGATTTTACTACTTTATTTTTTTTAATTACATTATCTTTAATAGTAAATTCTTTTATTTTTAATAATTTACTTATAATTTGTATTTTTCTTGTATTTTTTTCTATTTGTATATTAATAACTAATTACGGTTTAAAAATAATTAAACAATTAAATTTACTACAAAATATTAGAGATACAGGACCATCTTTTCATTTTAATAAAAAGAATACACCTACAATGGGAGGAATATTTATTATTCTTCCTTTATTATTACTGCTTTTAATAGTAAACCATTACTTCTATTCCATGGGAATAATACTATTATTTTTTGGTAGTTTAAGTTTTTTTATTATAGGATTTTTAGACGACTATTTAAGTATTAAGAAGAAAAAGAATATAGGTTTAAGATCAACTCAAAAATTCATATTACAATCATTAATTTCAATATTATTTATCGTATTAGCCTATCAAAATGGTTATATAAACTCTTTAATTACAGTATCCAATAATTGGGCTATTGATACTAATATAGTGATTTTTCCAATCTGTTTTGTTACCTTAGTAGGTTTAAGTAACGCAGTAAATTTAACAGACGGACTTGATGGATTAGCATCTGGATGCGGGTCAATAGTCTTTTATGGACTTGGCACAGAAATATTTATTAAAGGTCAGCAAGAATTAATAATATATGGTCTTATTGCGTACGCAATGTCAGGTTTATGTGTAGGCTTTTTGAAATTTAATAAGTATCCTGCAAAAATATTCATGGGCGATACAGGATCATTAACAATTGGTGCAACATTAGGTTATATTTCAATATTAACTAATAGCTATTTTACATTATTTATTATCTCAGGAATATTTGTTATTGAAGCTTTATCAGTAATTATTCAAGTAAGTTTTTTTAAAATAACCAAAAAAATATTTAAAAGAGGAAAAAGGGTCTTTTTAATGACTCCAATACATCATCATTTTGAATTGAGTGGAATGAAGGAAGAAAAAATAGTTGAAAACTTCTGGAAAATCAACATATTACTCGTAATTTTAGGTATAGTTTTAAAAATAAATCTTTAAAGCATTACTTAATATGAGTTTCTTTACATGGAAAGATGATGGATTAACAAGTGACTGTAGTAGTCTTGATGCGATGGCTTCTAGATTTGAAGAAACAGCTAACTTAATAAAGAAATTATCGCAAAAAGGCTTTCAATTAAAAAAAACGCAAAAGAATCAATTAATTATCCATTCTGATCCAAAGGTTTTTAATCAATGGGGCTTTATCAGTGAAGAACTACCTTTTAAACAACTTTCCTTGATTTTGGATGATGAATCAATAGTTGATTTTTGATATTGACTTGATAGGACTGATAAATATTTTCTGACATGAGTATTCCAGCTAAAATGTCTATGAACTCCTTCAATTCCGTTTCTACTCCATAATTTCCATTGAGAACTGTTTGTAATGCCTTGTTCAAGAGCAAGTTTTAATTTATTAATATCACTTACATCAACTAATAAGCCATTATCACATTTTGAGTGAATCTCTTTAGGCCCTCCATCATCTGTGGCAATAATTGGCAAACCACATGAAGATGCTTCAAGTAACGTTAATCCAAAAGGCTCTGTTAATGCAGGATTCACAAATATACCTCCCCTACTTGCTGCCCATCTATATAAGGCAGGAATGTTTGCTGGAGAATGTTTTTTTGGATAAGCTACTTTTCCATATAAATTGTATTTATCTATCATTTCAAAAATTTTTTGAAAAACATCTTTTTGTTGAGAGTCAAGTTTTGAAGTATTATCTCTACAACCTAAAACTAAAATCAAATTAGTTTTCCTTTTAAGTTTTTCTGATCGTCCATATGCTTCTACTAGAGCAGGAATATTTTTTCTTCTTACTGCTCTGGAAATAGCCAAAAAGGGAGGCTTTCTTAAGTCTTTTAAAAAAGGAAGCATCATATTATCAATTTCAGCAATTTCAGTTGTAGAGTTAATATGATGAAATTTTTTGTGATTTACTCCAGGAGCAATTACTTTAGATTTATCAAAGGAAAAAGAATTATATTGAGAGTATTGATATATAGATTCTTGTTTAGTGCTTGTTACGACAATATCCGCATATTTTAAGGCCTCTTCCTCAGCATTAATTCTTTTACTTATAAAGTACAACTTTTCAATTTGATTAATTTTTAAACCAGCCTCAATTAGTTTTCTTTTTTTCTCTCTCCCTAAAGAATGCCCAGTAAAGATTAAAGGTACTTTAAGAACTTGGCTTAATCTAATTCCTACGTAACCAGCATCTGCGTAATGAGCATGAATAAAATTTGGCTTGTTATCAAGTTTTTTATAATAGTTGATGAGGTTGTGAGTCAATTCATCTAAATAAGGCCAAAGTAATTCTTTTCTTAAATATTTATTAGGACCAAATTGAAATCTTAATATTTGTGCTCCGGGTTCAATAAATTCCTTTTCTTTTGAATAAGATTTGTCGACTTTATTATCATTAATCAGACGAGTCACTAAATCTACTTGCTCAACTTGAGAAGTATTTGCTAAGCCTTTGACTAATTCCAATACATATTGCGTTTGCCCACCAGTATCTGAATCCCTACCTAATTCAAGGCTACTGGAACGTATTAAACCATGCAAATGTAAATATAAAAATTTTAAACCCATTTCACACGTTTCAGATACAATCTCCTATTAGAGATAAGCTGAATTTCAACAAGAAATATTAAGAAAGCATTATGATTTATTAATTTATAAAAAGTATAGAGGACTAAAAGCCCTGAAAACAGTAGGTTCTCATAAGTTTATAAAAAGATTTTCAAAAATAATAATATATAGAATGCAAAGAAATACAACTAATTATTTACTCAATTTAGAGCTTGCTTTAAATATTTGGCTGTATAACTTGTTGCATGCTTCGCAACATCTTCAGGTGTACCCTCCACGATGATTTCTCCACCTTTATCACCTCCATCAGGTCCAAGATCAATTATCCAATCTGAACATCTAATAACATCTAAATTATGCTCAATAACTACTACAGAATTACCTTTATCTACTAAACGTTGAATAACATCCATTAATTTATGCACATCATAAAAACTTAATCCCGTTGTTGGCTCATCAATTAAATATAAAGTTTTTCCAGTAGCTCTCTTTGATAATTCAGTTGCTAATTTTACTCTTTGTGCCTCTCCACCAGATAATGTTGGAGCTGGCTGGCCTAATTTAACGTAACCAAGTCCTACATCAACTAAAGTAGACAATCTATCTGCAGCTTGAGGAATAGCAGAGAAAGTTTCAGCTGCTTGCTCAACAGTCATTTCTAAGACATCTGATATATTAAAACCTTTATATTTAACTTGAAGCGTTTCTCTATTAAAACGAGCACCTTTACATACATCACATTGAACATAAACATCAGGCAAAAAATTCATTTCAATGACATTAACTCCTTGACCTCTACAAGCCTCGCATCTACCCCCTTTAACATTAAAGCTAAATTGGCCAGCTTGATAACCTCTAGCTTTAGCTTCTACAGTGGCAGTAAACAATTGTCTAATCGGATCGAAAGCACCTGTATAAGTAGCAGGGTTTGATCTAGGAGTTCTTCCAATAGGAGATTGATCAATAACAATTACTTTATCAATAGCTTTTATACCTTTTAATTCTTTAACACCCTTAGGAAAAGGAACTTTTAAACCAAGAGAGTGTGAAAGTGCAGGATGTAATAATTCATTAACTAATGTACTTTTCCCACTACCACTTACACCAGTTACAGAAACTAATCTTCCCAAAGGAAATTCAACTGATATATCCTTGAGATTATTCTTAACACAATTATTTAGTATAAGACTTTTCTTAACTGAAGATCTTCTAACACTTGGTGTAGGAATAGACTTCCTCCCACTGAGATAAGCGCCAGTCAAAGACTTTTCTGAGTTTAAAACATCCTCAAATGTACCTTTTGCAATAATTTCACCTCCATAAACGCCTGCACCGGGCCCTATATCCACTAAGTAATCTGCAGATTTCATAGTATCTTCATCATGTTCTACAACAACAAGAGTATTACCTAAATCTCTGAGATTTTTTAATGTTTCAAGCAACCTATCATTATCTCTTTGATGTAAGCCGATACTTGGTTCATCCAATACATATAAAACACCAGTTAAACCTGCTCCTATTTGAGTTGCTAATCTAATACGCTGAGCTTCTCCACCAGACAAAGTCATGGCTGGTCTATCTAGTGTCAAATAATCCAGACCTACATTAATAAGAAACTTTAAACGTAATCGAATTTCTTTTAAAACTAATTCACCTATTTGTTTTTGTTTAGATGACAAGAGAACAATTTCTGTTTTATTTTTACTTAAACCCATTATTTTCTCAATATGAGATAAAGTTTCTGAGACGCTAATAGAAGTTAAATCAGTGATGTTATAGGGGCCAAGTTTAACAGCGAGTGCTTCTGGTTTTAATCTCTTACCTGAACATGTTTTACAAGGAACTAATTCTAAATATTTTTCAAGCTTTTGTTTAACTGATTCTCCATTAGATTCACTTAATTGCCTTTCTAGGATTGGCAAAATTCCCTCAAAAGGTCTTTCAAAACCGCTAGAAGTTTTAAAGCGACTATCAGCTTGAATTAAAATTGGCTTATCAGATCCCGAAAGTAAGACATTTTTTTGTAAATCACTGAGATCTTTCCAAGGAGTTTTTAATTCAAAACCATAAGCTTGTCCTACTGAATAAAGTAACGAAAAATAATATGTATTATCTTTTTCGCTCCAAGGAGCTATGGCAGCGTAAACAGGTAAAGAAGTATCAGGTATTACTCTATCTGCAGTAAATTTTTTTAAATAGCCAATACCATGACAATCGGAACAAGCACCATAAGGGCTATTAAAAGAAAATAATCTTGGAGACAATTCTTCAACAATAGATCCATGAATTGGACATGCATAGTTCTCAGAATATAATTTTTCTTTATCTAACTCGGGAGGTAAAGTTTCCCCTTTTTTAGGAACAACTTCAACAATAGAAAGCCCATCTCCTCTTTTAAGGCAAGTTTGTAAAGAGTCATTCAATCTTTCCTGAATTCCATCTCTAGCAATCAATCGGTCTACTACAACCTCGATATTATGAATATGGTTCTTATCTAACTCAATACTATCTGCAAGCTCTCTAACCTCACCATTAATTCTTACTCGAGCAAAACCTTCTGCGGCTAATCCGCTAAGTAATTTTGCATGAGTTCCCTTTTTACCTCTTACGACAGGTGCAAGCAATTGATACCTTGTTCCTTCAGGCAACAAAACTATTTGATCAACCATTTCATCAATTGTTTGCGGAGCAATTGGCAACCCACAATGATGACAATGAGGTTCTCCAGCGCGTCCAAATAATAATCTTAAATAATCTTGTATCTCAGTAACTGTTCCAACAGTTGATCGAGGATTATGACTCGTTGATTTTTGATCTATAGATATAGCAGGGGATAATCCCTCAATATTATCTACATCTGGTTTGTCAACTTGACCTAAAAACTGTCTGGCATAAGCAGAAAGGCTTTCTACATATCTTCTTTGACCTTCTGCAAAAATAGTATCAAAAGCTAAAGAGCTTTTACCACTACCGCTAACACCTGTAAAAACAATAAATTTATTTCTTGGAAGAGTTAAATCTATATTTTTTAAATTATGTTGTCGAGCACCTCGGATTTTTATGGAATTATCTTCATTGATACCAATATTTTTTTTAACCATGCTTAAATCTTGATTGATTTAAAGAATTATCATTATAGTCTATATTTTTTTATTTATGCGGCTGCTTTATCGATTAGTGTAGATGCATAACTATTTGCTTCACTAAAACCACCACCTATAAGTTCAATTAACTCATTTTGTCTTTCTCTTTTTGTATTTAATTTAAGAACAGAAGTAAAAGTTATTCCATTAATTACATTTTTCTTGACTTTAAAATGAGAATTACCAGTTGCTGCTAATAAAGGCTGGTGCGTAATACATAAAACCTGCCTGTCCTGTGCAGTAGCTTTTATTAATTCAACTAAAGAATATAATGATTTCCCACTTAAACCATTATCGATTTCATCTAAGAAAAAAGTATTAGATTTTTGAGAAATGCTAGATTTTATTGCTAATAAAAATCTTGACATTTCTCCTCCAGAAATAATTTTGGATAATGGCGCTAACTTTTGATCAGGATTTGCCGAAAATAGAAAGTCTATCGTCTCATTGCCTTCTGAAGAAGATGCAACTTTTGAAAATTCAATTGAAAAATCTGCGTTCTCTAACCCTAAATTTTTTAAAATAGAAATTACAGAATTTTGAAGTTGATCAGCTGTTTCCTTTCTTTGAGAAGACTGAATCTCAAAAAGGGTATTTAAATTAACTTCCAATTTATTGATTTGAATATCCAATTTCTTAATTTCTTCCTCATCTAAATTATCCTCTATAAATGTTTTTAATTCATTTCTTTTTAAAATTAAATCTGGTAGTTCGAGGGAAAATGTTCTCTCTAAATTTTGTAAGTAAAATAATCTTTTTTGAACTTCTTCCAAGCTGAAATCCTCATTCTCTAGTTGTTCCGAATATTTTGTTAAAGCAAAAATTAAATTTTCTACATCATTTTGAATACTTATTAAATCATCATTTAAATCTTTAATCTTTGAATCAAATTGACTAACTTTACTTAATTGTTTTATTGATTGAGCAATTAAATAACTTACGGAAGAATCGTTGTTATAGCTATTTAAATTATCAAGAGATAATTGTATCGAGTTTTTAATGTCAAAATTGCTTGAAAGTCGCAACTCTTTTGATTGCAGTTCTGAAATTTCACTTTTTGAATTTAAATTAGCTTCTTCCAACATTTTAAACATCTCTTGAATTGCAAAATTATTCTCTTCTTTCTTTTTAAATGCCTCCTTCTTCTCTTCCCTTCTTTTTTTAAGAATCTGAAATTCCTGCCATAAACTTTTAATGTCAAAATTAATCTTCTTTAATCTTTTTGAACCTAAATCATCAATTATTCTTCTTCTGTAATCTTGATTATCATATAAAAAGGTATCAGATTGACCAGCAAAATCTACTAACAATAATCCTAATTTTCCCAAAACTTTTTTGTTAACAGATAAATTGTTTATCGTATATTTTGAATGAATTTTATTATTTTTTTTATAAGATTGTCTTTTAACGAAAATTTCATCCGAAATTTCTTTAAAACCATTTCTTGAAAACCAATCAGTTAGTTTTGAGGAATTTGAAAATTTCGCCTCAATTAAACATTCTTTTTTTCCTGGACGAATTAAGTGCTTTAAAGGTATATTAGTTCCACCGAATAAAACATTTAAGGAATCTAGGATCAGTGATTTTCCTGATCCTGAATCTCCCGTAATAATATTCAACCCTTTTTCGAAATTAATTTCTATAATTTCAATTAAGGCAATATTTTTTAATTTTAATTGTATTAACATGATAATTCTTACATACAAAAAAATTAACTTCTTTTTGAAGAAAATAAAAGGGTTTAAATAAATAAAGTTATGAACGAAGATTATACAGATTTTATAGAAGCTTCGGGATTACTTGAATATAATCCAGAAATAATTTCTAAAATTTATCAAAAAAACCCTAGTCGACTATTCAAAAGACTTTGGCAAACTCTAATCCCAATTTTTGTATATATAATTTCAGTCGGGTGGGATAAATTAACTGGACAACTAAAAAAAGAATCTAAAGCTAGATATAGAGCAAAGCAACTAACAAATTTATTAGTAGAATTAGGCCCTGCATTTGTTAAAGCTGGTCAAGCTTTATCAACCAGACCAGACATTATTCCTAGTGTTCTTCTAGAAGAGTTATCTGAGCTTCAAGATCAATTACCAGGATTTGATGGAGATAAAGCGATGGAACTTATAGAAGAAGATTTGAATAAAGAAATTGATGAGATTTTTTTAACTATTGATAAAGAACCAATTTCTGCAGCATCTTTAGGACAAGTTCATAAAGCTGTTCTCAAAAATAAAGATGTTGTGGCTGTAAAAGTACAAAGACCTGGGTTAAGAGAACAAATCACACTTGATTTATACATAGTTAGAAATATTGCTAATTGGTTGAAAAATAATATTGGACTAATTAGGAGCGATCTTGTTGCTTTGATTGATGAATTAGGAAAAAGAGTTTTTGAAGAAATGGATTATCTAAACGAAGCTGAAAATGCTGAAAAATTTAGAAATTTTCATCTACATAACTCAAAAATTGCTGTGCCAAAAATTTATAAAGAAACCACTTCACGAAGAGTGTTAACTATGGAATGGATAGATGGCACAAAGCTCACAAATCTCGAAGAGGTTAAAAATTTAGGTATAGATCCTGACGAGATGATTGAAATAGGAGTGCAATGTAGTTTAGAGCAATTATTAGAACATGGTTTCTTTCATGCTGACCCACATCCTGGCAATTTATTAGCCTTGAAAGATGGCAGATTATGCTATTTGGATTTCGGTATGATGAGTGAAGTTACTAAAACATCTAGATCCGGATTAATCCAAGCAGTAGTTCATCTTGTTAATAAGAATTTTGATAAATTATCTCAAGATTTTGTTAAGTTAGGTTTCTTATCTGAAGAAGTTAATCTTGAACCTATTGTTCCAGCTTTTCAAGATGTCTTTATAAATGCAGTAGAACTTGGTGTGTCGAAAATGGATTTTAAAAGTGTAACTGATGATATGTCAGGAGTTATGTATAAATTTCCTTTTAAATTACCTCCATATTATGCACTTATAATTAGGTCTTTATTAACATTAGAAGGGATTGCTTTAAGCGTAGATCCTGATTTTAAAATACTCGGAGCAGCTTATCCATATTTCGCCCGAAGATTAATGGAAGACCCTGATCCTCAACTAAGAGAAAGTTTAAAAGAAATGCTTTTTGATAATAAAAAATTCAAATGGGACAGATTAGAAGATTTACTATCTAACGCAGCAAAACAGACCAATCTCAATTTAGAAAAACTTCTTGATGAAGTTATTAATCTTCTTTTTTCTCCGAAAGGTGGATTTCTAAGAAATGAAATTATTAATAGTTTGACTGATCAAATAGACTTAGTAGGTTTAAAATTACTGAAGGGTGTAAATAATTACCTTCCAAAATCAATTAAATTAAACATTGCAAAAGATAACGAAAACATTAATGATTTAATTTTAACAATTGAGCCTTTCAAAAATTTTCTAGAAATCATACAAAAAATACCTGGATACTCTATTGATATTTTTCTAAAAAGAGTTCCAAGACTTATAAACGAACCTTACACAAAAGAAATGAGTTTAACAATTGCAAAAAAAGTTACAGAAAAAAGCGTTGTCAGACTTGTAAAAATTGCTGCTGGTGTAACTATATAAATGAAATTTTCTAAAAGTTTGCTTTCTAAAATTTTTTTAATAATAATTACTAATCACATTTTTTTAAATCCACCTAAAGTTCAATCTGCAGAAAATATCAAAATTATCTACGGCATTTTTTCAAGAACAGTAACTGTAGATTCTTTAAAAGATTTTGCTGAGAATGGTAAATCATCAATGTCATTAAGAAGAATTTTAAATGCGACCGGTTCTTCAGATGATGAGATTCAAACAATATTAAATAAAAATTTCGAAATACCAATAACTATTGCAAGTAAATTAGTTTACTCCGAAATAGGTAACGTTTTTTTAACAAGGCTATCATCCATTCTTCACACCCCTAGAACAAATGATGAAAGAACAGGTATGTTAGCTCTGAGATCAAGTGTAATAAAGGGTTTAAATATTGGAAATGGAAAAATAAATCTCATAAGATTCTTTGAAAGTTATCCTACGAAAACTATTATTTTAAACGTAAACGCTTTAAGTAAAGTAATGAATAAAGTACAATCAATATCGGAATTATTAGAATTTTTCACTAGCAAGCCTCTAGAACAAATTAAAAACAATTAAATAATTATGAAATTCATAAATAAAATTAAAAATAAATTCAAAGGAAATTACAGAAAAAAAAGATGGCCAGGGTTAATTAATGCATATAGACAATATCTGCCAGTATCTTCAAAAACTCCCATTATTTCCTTAAATGAAGGAAATACTCCTCTTATATTCAGTGAATCAATTAGTAATCTACTTGGAAACAATACAAAAGTTTATTTAAAATATGACGGCTTAAATCCTACTGGATCATTCAAAGACAGAGGAATGACAATGGCTATAAGTAAAGCAAAAGAAGAAGGGCGTGAAGCTGTAATATGCGCTAGTACAGGAAACACTTCTGCTGCTGCTGCTGCTTATGCTTCAAGAGGTGGTTTAAGATCTTATGTAATAATTCCTGATGGATACGTAGCTCAGGGAAAACTTGCTCAAGCTTTAATGTATGGTGCAGAAATTATTTCTATACAAGGTAATTTTGATAAAGCTTTGGAAATAGTTAGAGACTTATCTTCTGAATATCCAATAAACCTTGTAAATTCTGTTAATCCTTATCGAATACAAGGTCAAAAGACTGCTGCCTTTGAGATAGTAGATGACTTAGGTATTGCTCCTGACTGGCTTTGTATACCTATGGGAAATGCAGGAAACATAACGGCTTATTGGTTAGGGTTCAAAGAGTATAGAAAAATAAAAAAGAATTTAAAATTACCAATTATGATGGGATTTCAATCTGAAGGATCTGCACCTTTGGTAAAAAATATTATCGTTAAAGATCCTGAAACCATTGCAACAGCAATTAGAATTGGAAATCCTGTAAATAGAGACAAAGCAAAAATAGTCAAAAAAGAAAGCAAAGGAGATTTTCAGTCTGTTACTGATAAAGAAATTATTGAAGCTTATAAAATGCTTGCCAAAGAAGGAGTTTTTTGTGAACCAGCAAGCGCTGCCTCTGTTGCAGGGCTTATTAAAAATAAAAACAGAATAAAAAAAGGATCAACAATAGTTTGTGTTTTAACAGGAAATGGGTTAAAAGATCCAGATTGTGCCATTAATAATAATGACGCTGTTTTCAGAAAAAATATTGAACCTTCATTAAAAAATATAACTAAAGTTTTAGGATACTAATAAAACCAAAAAACAAAGTGACTGTGGAAATAGTTTAAAACTCATTAAAAATTGTTAATTACTGTCTAAAATCAAATCGATTTTGTTGATAAAATTTTAAGAAAATTATATTAGTCTTTATAAATACACATTAAAAAAAACTTTTCCACTATGAAGTTTTTTCAGAAAATGA